>JAGONM010000027.1 GCA_017993055.1 Armatimonadota bacterium | reverse complement strand
TACTTCTCTTAGGGTTATACTGCTCATCGATGCTCCTCCGTTTCGCTCGCTTGATTCGTGACCAAATCAAGTCTACGAAACGGGGAGCATCTTCGCAAATCTACACACTCAAAGCTTACGCCACTGGTCGTCAGCGCGGCCCAGAACGGGTATTGACAGCCGACGGGCGTCCGAGTATAATCTGGTGGGCGTGTGATTTGTATGAACTTTCATACGTTTCCGAAAGAGGTGAAAGTTTTGACAGAACCAAGTGCAGGCCATCCGAGGATGGAGGACTGCTTCTTCGGGACGGTCAACGTGGGCGAACGCGGACAGGTCGTGATTCCCGCCGAGGCGAGGAAGAAGCTCGACATTCAGACCGGGGACAAGCTCGTCGTCATGGGCCATCCTGCGAAACAGGGGCTCATGATGGTCAAGATCGGTGCCATGCGCGAGTTTCTCGACGACCTGGCGACAAAGCTCAATCTCGCCGATGCCGATCATACCGGCGAAGATTCGGAGTGAAGGATGTGGACATGAAGAAGACACGGTTTTTCGCAAGGCTCGTGATCTGCGCGGCTGTCGGCGGACTTGTGATCGCATCTGACCCGATCGCCTCGGCCGAGCCGATGACGCTGGAACAGAGCGTGCAGTACGCTATGGAACACAACCCGGCCGTCGGCAGGGCAAAGGAGAGCATCCGCAAGGCCGACGCGATGGTCAATGAAGCTTTCTCGGCGGGAATGCCCAAGCTGAACGTCACCGGGACATATACAAGGCTCGACCAGGTGTCCACAGTGGAGTTCGGGCCTGAGTCCGTGGCGCTGAACTCGCTCGACAGCAAGTCCGCAGAGCTGACGCTGTCCCAGCCGATTGACTTTTTCGGGGTCATCAGGACCGGCCGGGCCGCCGCGAAGAAGGGAAAGCTCGGTTACGCATACGATTACGATCGGGTCGTAAACGACACTACCCTTGCCGTCGCGGGATCGTATTACTCGGTACTGAGGGCACAGCGGTTTACCGAAGTGCAGGAGGCCCAGGTCAGGCAGTTGGAGGCGCACCTCGAACAGACGAAGTCGCATCTCCAAGCAGGGACGGCCGCGCCGTTCGACGTGCTCAGAGCCGAGACGGAGGTAGCGAACGCGAAACACGGGCTGATATCGGCCCGCAACGGGGTCGAACTGGCGAAGGCCGCTTTCAACAACACGATCGGCCGCGACCCTGCGGAATCCGTCGAGCTTGCGGAGCCGAAACAACCCCTCCATGCCACTTTCTCCCTGGAACAATGCCTCGAGCTGGCGGCCGCCGCGCGCCCCGAACTCCTGATGATGCAGGCTCAGCAGGGCCTCGCGAAGGACATGCTGTACATCGCCAGGCAGGGCAGCAAGCCTCAGGTGAACGTCACCTGGTTGATGACGCAGAACTTCACGACCACCGTGTTCAACCCTCGAGACAACAGTTGGCGGGCGCTGGCCACGATATCAATGCCTCTCTACGACGGCGGCAAGGCGAAGTCGGAGGTGGATCAGGCCAGGAGCGATACCGTCACAGCGGGCCTCGCCCGGGAGCAGGCGCTCCAGGGCGTCAGGCTGGACGTTCGGCAGGCGTATCTACAGGCAGACGAGAGCCGCGAGAAGATCGCAGTCGCGGAGAAGGCACTCGAACAGGCGCGCGAGGCCATGCGGCTTGCCGACGTACGTTACAAGGCGGGTGTATCCACCCAGCTTGAGATATTCGATGCGCGTGCCGCGCTCACGGCCGCCGAGACGAACCACGTGAGTTCAGTCTACGACTACCATATCGCTCTGGCACAACTGGAGAAGGCGGTCGGCGGCCGGACTCAGATGGCGAAGCTGGTCGGCGGCGGACAATGATCGAGCTGCAACCGGTCTGAAGCGACGGACCGGTCGGATGTGATCGGAGGCTCCTGAGCACTCCGGCACCGTGAGGCGATATGCCCGATGTCATTCTGGAAACGGAAGGCCTGATCAAGAACTTCGGCAGCCGTCGGGCGGTTGACGACTTGAGCTTGCGGGTACATACCGGGGACATCTACGGGTTCCTCGGGCCTAACGGCGCGGGAAAGAGCACGACCATCAGGATGCTCGTCGGGCTGGTAAGGCCGAATGCCGGTGCGGCGCGGCTCTTCGGCGTGGATGTGCAGGCCGCGCACGAGACCGCTCTGAGGAGAGTAGGCGCGCTCGTGGAGTCGCCGAGCTTCTACAGATACATGTCGGCGAGGGACAACCTGCGCCTCTTCTCGAGGCTCTCCGGAGGATGCTCGGACAAGCGGATTGACGAGGCACTGGACATGGTCGGGCTGCTGGACCGGGCGAGGGACAAGGTAAAGACCTATTCCCACGGCATGCGACAGAGGCTCGGCATCGCGCAGGCTCTTCTGCCGGACCCTGAACTGATCATCCTGGATGAGCCTACGACCGGGCTCGACCCGGAGGGCATGAAGGATGTGCGGGAACTGATACTCGGCCTTGCGAAGGACCGCGGCAAGACGGTGTTTCTATCGAGCCACCTGCTCCACGAGGTGGAACAGATATGCTCGCGCGTCGGCGTCATCAACCGCGGGAAGTTGCTGTCGGAGGACAGCGTGCGAGACCTGCTGGGACGCGAATCCGGACTGGTCGAGGTTCGCGTGGGCGACGGAGAGCACGCCGAGAGGATACTCGAGTCGGTGCCCGACGCCCAGGTCGTCAGCCGGGACCGCGACGTTCTGTCCGTGCGCATCTCTCCGAGCCTGGCGCCGGAGATGAACAGGGCGCTGGTAGAGGCAGGCGTTGACCTGTTCTCGGTGTCGGTCAGGGCGGCGAGCCTCGAGGATTTGTACCTGAACTTGCTGCGGGAGGGTGAGGGTGCTGTTCAGGATCGAGTTAACTAAGCTATGGCGGAAGCCGAGGACGTATATCGGATTCGCGGGCATGGCGGCGATAGTCGGCCTGATGTTCGTCGGCATGAAGTTCGGGCACCCGTTCCGGCACGTCGAGCAGACGCTCGAGCGGAACTTCATCGTGGCGGGCTCTTTTCTGAACGCGGAGTTCATAGCCCTGCACCTGATGGCGGGCGTGGTCTTCACGTTCCTGCCGCTGTTCACGGCTATGGTCTTCGGCGACCTGATCGCCTCTGAGGCGGCGGACGGCACCATGCGCTCGATGCTCTGCCGGCCGGTTAGCAGGATCGGCGTCGGGCTGGCGAAGTATGTCACCGGAGCCGGGTATGTAATCGCCCTGGCATTCGGAACCGGGCTGGGAGCGTTCCTCGCGGGATGGCTCTTCTTCGGCAAAGGCAGCCTGGTGACGTTGAACAGCGGGATATGGGTATTCAGGGAGGCGGATGCGATACCGAGGCTGATCGCCGCCTACGGGCTGGCGGCCGTCGCGATGCTCGCGGTAGGAAGCATCGCTTTCGCGCTCTCGAGCTTCCTGAGCAACGCGAACGGCGCGATCATCGGAGCGATGGTGGTGATGTACGGGCTGGCGGTTGTAGGCGAGATAGATTACTTCGACCCGATCAAGCCGTTTCTGTTCACAAGCTACATGGACTCCTGGAGAGAGTTGTTCGTGAACCCTGTTGACATGGCCGAGGTGCGGCACGCCGTTGGGATCATGCTCGCCTACGCGGCTGCGTTCTGCACGATCGGATTGTTCATATTCCGCCGCAAGGACGTATTGTCATGAGGCGATCTCTGATCTCACGTCTCGTACTTCGCATCTGCCTGGTGACGGCGTGCTGCATTCTCGCAACGAGCGGCTTGTCGGCCAGGCCGCTCACGGCGCAGGAAGTACTCAGGCGGGCGGCGGACGAGTATGACCGAGTGCAGGATTACACGACTGACTTGAAGGTCTCCGTCAGCTCGCCGAACGTGAACGTGCCGGAGATGAACATCAGGGTGTATTACAGGAAGCCGGATAAGCTGCACGTGGACAGCAGGGAGGGGTTCGCCGTGCTGCCGAAAGAGGGAGTGGCGATCGGCAATCCCCTGCGCGAGATGCTGAAGAACTCCGAGGTCAGCCTCGCGGGTTCTGAGAGGGCTCTTCAGCGGGATTGCCACGTGATCAGGCTGACCGCGAAGAAGGACGGGGTCACAACCCGGTCGCGCGTCTGGATAGACAAGGAGCGTTGGGTGGTGGTGCAGATGTACACGGATCCGGACAGCGGGCCTTCGCTGAGGCTCAGCGTATGGTACTCGCGGGTTGTAGGGAAGTACTGGCTACCGTCGAAGTCACTGGCGGTGGTGGAGTTCCCGACGACCGCCGCGGGGCGCGGAAGAGACAAGAGCGAGCCGTCGAAACCCACCAGGATCACGGCGGAGTTCACAAACTACAGAGTCAACACGGGACTGAGCGACAGCCTGTTCCGTAAGAAGAGGAGCAGTTAGCGTGAAAAAGGCATTATTGTTGGCCATCGTGATCGTTGCCGCGCTCGGGTTGGCGCTCGGGCCGAAGATGATGAAGAGGAGCAAGCTTCAGCAGAAGCCCGAAGAAACGGGAATCTCCGTGAGAGTCGGCCAGGTACGGCGCGGCGACATGGCGTCCACGATCGAGGTTTCGGGCAGCGTCAAAGCACTCAAGTCGGTTCAGGTATCGGCGAAAGCGAGCGGGCGAATCGTCTCAGTGCCGTTCCGTGAGGGAGACGCGGTCGGCGCGGGACGCATCGTCGTCCAGCAGGATACCGCCGATCTGAAGAGCCAGGTGCAGGTAGCTGAGGCGAACCTACAGTCAGCACAGGCACGCCTGTCGCAGGCCAGGACCTCGCGGGGTGTCTCCGACACGACGACAGAGGCGCAGATAGCTTCGGCGAGGGCCGGCGTGGCGAGCGCCAAGGCCCGGCTGGCCGCGATAAAGAGCGGCGCCCGTGCCCAGGAACGCGCTCAGGCTGAGAACGCCGTCGCTATGGCAAAATCCAGCTTCGAGAACGCGCAGTCGAACCGCGACCGCATGAGATCGCTGTTCCTGGAAGGCGCTCTCAGCCCTCAGCAGATGGACCAGGCGCAGACGCAGTACGAAGTCGCATCGGCACAGTATGAGAGCGCAAAACAGCAGCTCAGCCTGGTGCAGGAGGGCGCACGCTCCGAAGACATAGAGGCCGCCGAGAGGCAGGTAGAGCAGGCGGAGGAAGCCCTCCGAATAGCCCAGACCGGCAGGGAGTCACAGAAGCTGCGCGAGGAGGACATAAAGGCCGCTAGAGCCGGCGTCGCCCAGGCGAGAGCCGCGCTCGCCTATGCGTGGCAGCAGTTGGAGAACACGTCCATAACTACTCCGATCTCGGGAACGGTCTCCAAGCGGATGACCGAGCCGGGCCAGATGGCGAGTCCCGGCACGCCGCTGCTGGAGCTTGTGGCGTTGAACACCGTCTACTTCGACGCGACGGTCTCGGAGATGGATATGCACAAGCTGAAGGTCGGCCAGCCGGTCAAGGTCACCGTTGACGCGCTCCCGGGCAGAACCTTTGCCGCCAGTGTGCTGAAGATCCTGCCGACCGCCGATCAGTCGAGCCGGCAGTTCCATGTGTGGATCGCCGTTCCGAACGAAAAGGGCGAAATGAAGCCGGGGATGTTCGCCCGGGGAGTCATCAAGATTGCAGAGCACAGGAGCACGATCGTCGCGCCGAAGGATTCCATCATCATCAACGGGGAGAGTTTCTCCGCGTACGTAGTCACCGGATCCAAGGCGCGACTCAGACCGGTCACCCTGGGGTTCACTACCAGAGAGGAAGTTGAGATACTGTCCGGCCTATCGGTCGGTGACGAAGTAGTCGTCGTCGGCCAGGACAGACTATCCGATGGAGTTAAGGTAAATGTGGCTGACTAACCTAGCAATCAAGAGGCCGGTCGTCATCCTGATGCTCTTCATGGCCCTCGCGGTGCTCGGCATCAAGTCGAGATCCGAGATGCCGCTCGACCTGAACCCGAAGGTTGACATACCGTATGTCGTCATCTCGACCGTCTATCCCGGCGCCGGGCCGGAGGAGATCGAGACGCTGGTCTCCAAGCCGCTCGAGGATGCCATAGGATCGGTTAACGGGCTGAAGAACATCTCATCCACCTCTCAGGAGGGAGTTTCGATCGTAACCATGGAGTTCGAACTCGGCACGAACCTCGATGTGGCCGTGTCGGACGTACGCGGCAAGGTGGATGCCGCTCGCAGGACTCTCCCCGACGACTCGGACAGCCCCGTCATACAGAAGATAGACATAGGCGCACAGCCGATACTCTACATGGGCATCTCCAGCAAGCGGCCGCCGCGCGAACTGCGCCAACTGGTAGACGACGTCATCAAGGACCGATTGGGCAAACTGAAGGGCGTCGCGTCAGTCAACGTAACCGGAGGTGAGCTCCGCGAGATCCAGATCAATGTTGACAAGAACCGCCTGGAAGCCTACGGGCTCTCGATCAGCCAGGTATCGCAGGCGTTAGCCGCCGGCAATCTGAACCTCCCAAGCGGGCGCATCAAGGAAGGAGGGCGCGAGTACGCGGTCCGAGCGGTCGGTGAGTTCTCGAGCGTAGATGAGATACGCGGCCTGAAGATCAGCATCTCAGGCGGATCAAGCGGCAGCCGGGTTCTCACGATCGGCGACATCGCCGAGGTCAGGGACAGCATCGCCGAGCGCGAGGAGAACACCCGGCTCGAGCGACAGGACAGCGTCGGCATCACCGTCCAGAAGCAGTCTGACGCAAACACCGTCGAGGTCGCCGACGCGGTCAAGAAGGAACTCGACAGCATGAAGGTAATCCTTCCGGCCGACGTCAAGATCGCAATATCCATGGACCAGTCGAGCCATGTTCGCGAGGCGATCGCGGACGTGAACACAAGCCTCTGGCTGGGTGCGATTCTGGCAGTGCTAATCGTCTTCCTGTTCCTGCACAACATCAGGGGCACCTTCATCGTCGCAATAGCCATCCCAACGTCCATCGTCGCCACGTTCATCCCAATCCGCTTCGCGGGATTCACGATGAACAGCATGGTAATGCTCGCGCTGTCGCTGGCGGTCGGAATCCTGGTTGATGACTCCATCGTCGTGCTCGAGAACATCTACCGGCACTTACGCAAGGGGGAGGAACCTGCGGAGGCGGCGCTCAACGGCCGGTCGGAGATCGGCCTGGCGGCGATCACCATCACCGCGGTGGACATGGTCGTATTCCTTCCGATCGCGTTCATGGGCGGAATCGTCGGAATGTTCTTCAAGCAGTTCGGCATCACGGTGGCCACGGCGACGGCATTCTCGCTGCTGGTGTCGTTTACACTGACGCCGATGCTTGCGTCGAGATGGTACCGCAAGGCCGAGGACGTGGAAGCTTCCACCGGCTTCTTTGCCAAGTTCGACGAGTTCTACCACATGCTCGACAGGAAATATAGCGGAGCGCTCTCATGGGCGCTCGGACACCGCTGGCAGGTCCTGACGATCGGCATCGTCGTGTTCTTCGCGGTAATGCTCACCGCCGGACCGAAGCTCGGGTTCGAGTTCTTCCCGCAGAGCGACCAGGGGCAGGTCGGCGTCACGGTAGAAATGCCCACCGGCACATCTCTGATTGCGACGGATGCGGTGGTCAGCCAGATCGAGGACATGGTTTCGGAGATTCCCGAGGCCGAGCATGTCTTCACGAACGTCGGGTCTACCCACGGCGGAGTGATGTCCACAGGTGGGTCAGGAGCAAACTACGGCCAGATCACCATCACGCTTCGCGAGAAGGAGAGCGTGATGGACCGCTTGTTGCGCCCTCTCATGAGGGGCGAGCGGAAGCGGATCCGGCGCGACACCGACATCGCTGCGCTGATACGCGAGCAGGTGAAGGGGATTGCCGGAGGACGGGTGACCGTGAGCGCCGTGAGCGGCATGGGCGGCGGATGGTCGCCGATCGATATCGAGCTTACCGGCGACAACATGGACGAACTGAACGCCGTATCGCAGAAGATCAGGGCGGTCGTAGCATCCACCGAGGGCACGGTGAACCCCGACGTATCATGGAAGGTCGGAAAGCCGGAGATCACTGCGACCATTGACCGGATCCGCGCCGCCGAGATGGGCTTCAGCGTGGGTCAGATCGCTTCAGCCCTGCGCACATCCATCGAGGGAAGCACGGACACGAAGTACCGCGAGAACGGCAAGGAGTATGATATCCGCGTGCGCCTGAGCGAGTTCGACCGCTACAACGTGTCTGACGTGGGCCGCGTGGTGATCGGGGCCGTGAACGGAATGCCCGTCTTCCTGCAGGATGTCGCGAAAATCGCGCCGGACACGGGCCCGACGAAGATCGAGCGCAAGAACAGGCAGAGGAAGGTGTCTGTGACCGCATCGCTCCTGCCCGGATATCCGCTGGGGAACGTGCAGAATGCGCTGAAGAAGGGCCTGGAGGGTGTGCCTCTCGGCAACACGCAGCTGTTCTACGGCGGCCAGTCCGAGATGATGGCGGAGAGCTTCGGCTACATGTTCGGCGCGCTGATCCTCGCGATACTGCTCGTCTATATGCTGATGGCGGCGCTCTTCGAGTCGCTCTTCAACCCGTTCATCATCATGTTCAGCCTGCCAATGGCGCTGATAGGCGCGATCCTGGCGTTAGTAATGACCGGTGAAACCCTTAGCATCGTCTCGATGATCGGCTTCATCATGCTGATGGGCCTGGTCACCAAGAACGCGATCCTGCTCGTGGACTATACGAACACACTCCGCGCACGGGGCCTTGATCGCACCGAAGCGGTACTACAGGCAGGGCCGACGAGGTTGCGGCCGATTCTGATGACCACCCTGGCGATGATCGGCGGGATGCTGCCGACTGCGCTGAAGCTCGGCCGCGGCTCGGAGACACGCGCCCCCATGGCGATCGCGGTAATAGGCGGGCTGATTGTGTCCACTCTGCTGACACTCATCATCATCCCGACGCTGTACACCGTGTTCGACGACATGGTGGGGAGGTTACAGGCGCGCAAGGACCGGCTGCTGGGACGACGCGGATAGCTCAGCGAACAGCCTGCCCTTCCGGAGCATTGCGGTCACGGGCGGCGTTTTCGCCGGCAACCCAGCCGGTAGAGAACGCCGCCTGGAGGTTGTATCCACCGGTCGTGCCGTCAATGTCAATGACCTCTCCGCACAGGTACAGCCCCTGGACGATCTTGGACTCCATCGTGCGCGAGTCGATCTCGCCGATGGCGACTCCTCCGGCTGTCACGATTGCTTCCTCAGCCGGACGCGCGCCCGTGATCGTGAAACGGTAGCCGAGGAGCATATCAATGATACGTCTGCGCTGGACCGACGTGATCTTGTTGAGCGTGGTGTCGCCGGAGATGCGGCTGACCTCGGCGAACACAGGCACCATCTTGCGCGGGAGCAGTTCGCCGAGGTAGTTCATGTATTGCGTCGTGCGAGTGAAATCGGCCAGCAGGCGTGCCTCCAGCTTCTCACGGTCGAGCCCGGGCTTGAGGTTGATGCGCAATTCGACGTCGGACTTGTCCTCCAGCCGGGCATAGACCTTGCTGAGCGTCAGAATGATCGGCCCGGAAACGCCGGCGCCGGTGAAGAGCATCTCGCCCGGTTCGCGGCCGAGTCGCTTCCCGTTGGCATGGAGTGAGGCCTCCACATTGCGGAGGCTCAGCCCTTCGAGACTGGAGACGTAACCCTCCGCGACGTCGAGCGCGGCGAGCGACGGCACGGGCGGGACGATGGTGTGGCCTACCTCCGCCGCCATTCGATATCCATCGCCGGTCGAGCCGGTTGCGGGGTATGTGATGCCGCCGGTCGCGATGATCACCGCATCGGCGGACATCGTCCCGCCGAAGACGTTCACTCCAGCGATACTGCTTACCGGATCACCCGATACTGAGAGCCCTTTGGCCCTCGTCCCAGGTCGGATGTCCACTCTCAACTCACGGAGCCGGCGGTCGAGAGCATCGGCCACGTCGGACGCGCGGCCGGACTGCGGGAAGACGCGCCCTCCCCGCTCGACCTTCGTCGGGACGCCGAGCCTGTCGAGCAGCTCGATCAAATCGTTGTTCGAGAACCGGGAGAACGCGCCGTAGAGGAACTTGCCGGTCGGGCCGAACGCGGCGACGAACTCCTCGATACCGGCGGTGTTGGTGACGTTTCCCCTGCCCTTGCCGGTGATCCGAAGCTTCTTGCCGAGGACGCTGTTGCGCTCGAGGAGCACGACCTTCGCGCCGCTCTCCGCCGCACGTCCCGCCGCGAGCATCCCGCCCGCCCCGCCGCCGACGACGACTACTCTTGCCATGACCTACCCCTTGATGACCTCGCCTGCCCGCGCCTTCTTGAGGTAGCGACGAAGGTCGCGCGACTCCTTGACCGCCTCGGGGAGCGCGTCCATGACCTTGTGCAGAAGGCCGAAGAGGTCGCGGCTGGCGCCGTCAACGATCACCCTGTCCTGCGCGAAGACGGTGCCGGGTATCTTGCGCCTCATCAACACGCAGACATCCGAGTCCAGCCGGATGCCGGCTGCGAGCTTGACGATCACCTGGCGCCGCTCGGTGACGATCGAGCCGACGCCGACCTCCGCCATGCGCAGGCGCAGCCGGAGCAGATCGAGCGAGTTGCTGACCGGCTTCGGCAGGTCGCCGAACCGATCGCGGAGTTCCTCTTCGATCTGTTTGATGTCCTTCAGTTCGCGAACCGCCGTCATCTTCTTGTAGAACGACAGCCGCTGGCTCTCCGAAGTGATGTACTTCGACGGGATGTGCGCGTCCATCGAGAGGTCGGCGGGCGGAAGCTCGAAGGTATCCGGCTCCTCGCCCTTCAGTTCGGATACGGCCTCGCTCAGGAGCCGGCAGTACATGTCGAACCCGACCGACGCCATCTGCCCGTGTTGCTCAGCCCCGAGCAGGTTGCCCGCGCCCCTGATCTCGAGGTCGCGGATGGCGATCTTGAAGCCGGAGCCCAGTTCCGAGAACTCCTTGATCGCCTGGAGCCGCTTCTCGGCAACGTCGGTCATCAGCCGGTTGGCCTTGTAGAGCAGGTATGCATAGGCCTGGCGGTCCGACCGCCCGACCCGTCCCCTGAGCTGATAGAGCTGCGCGAGGCCCATCCGCTCGGAGTCGTTGACGATGATCGTGTTCACGTTCGGCACGTCGAGCCCGCTCTCGATGATGGTCGTGCAGAGCAAGACGTCGAACTTGTGCTCGTAGAAGTCGAGCATCACCATCTCCAGCTCGTCCTCGGACATCTGCCCGTGGCCGACCCGAATCCGCGCATACGGCACGAGGTTTCTAAGGTGATCGGCGATATTCTCTATGTTCTCGACCCGGTTGTGCACGAAGTACACCTGCCCGTCGCGGTCGAGCTCCCGCAGGATCGCGTCCCTGACCAGTTCGTCGTCGTATTCGCGGCAGTAGGTCTTGATCGCCATACGGCCGAGCGGCGCGCTGTCTATCACGCTCATGTCCCGGATGCCCGAGAGCGACATGTGGAGCGTGCGCGGGATCGGAGTGGCGGTCAACGTGAGCACGTCCACCGTCTTCTTCATCTGCTTCAGGCGCTCCTTGTGCGCTACGCCGAATCGCTGCTCCTCATCAACCACCAGCAGGCCGAGGTCGCGGAACTCTATGTCCTTCGACAGCAGCCTGTGCGTCCCGATCACGATGTCCACGTCGCCGATCTTCAGGCCCTCGACGATCTTCTTCTGCTCAGCGCGGCTGCGGAACCTGCTGAGCATGGCGATCTTGACCGGATACGCGGCGAGCCGCTCGGTGAAGGTGTTGTAGTGCTGCTGGGCTAGGACGGTCGTAGGGGCAAGGATGGCGGCCTGCTTGCCGTCGTTCACGACCTTGAATACCGCGCGGATCGCGACCTCGGTCTTCCCGTAGCCGACGTCGCCGCAGATCAAGCGGTCCATCGGGCGCGGGGCCTCGAGGTCCGACTTGACCTCCTCTATTGCGGTGAGTTGGTCGGGCGTTTCGTCGTATTCGAAGGCCGATTCGAGTTCCTGCTGCCAGGGAGTATCCGGACTGAAGCCGTACCCGTCGAGCGACTGGCGAGCGGCGTAGAGCTGGATCAGTTCCCTGGCCATCTCCCGGACCGACTGCTTCACCCGCTTCGTCGCGCGCGCCCACTCACTCCCTCCGAGCTTGTGTACCGACGGCGGCGCGGCGTCCGATCCGATGTACTTCTGGATGCGGTCAATCTGATCCGACGGCACATAGAGCCTGTCCGCGCCCGCGTATTCGATCAGCAGGTAGTCCCTCTCGCCGCCCGGACCTGAGAGCTTCGTCATGCCCCGATACCTGCCGATGCCGTGGCTGACGTGGACGACGTAGTCACCCTCGCTGAGCTCCAGCAGTGACGAGATCCCAAGTCCCTTACGGAAGGCCTTTCGCGGGCGGTGCATCCTGCCCTGGCCGAACATCTCGCCGTCGCCGGCGACCATGAGGTTCGCTTCCGGGAGCTTGAAACCGGAGCGGATGGAGCCTTCGATGACGTAGATGCCCGAGCCGTCGCCCAGGCTCTCGATCGGCGAGGTGCTCAGCCCGCGCTCGGTCAGCAGTTCCACCACCCGATGCGGCTGGCCGGACACCAGCACCACCCGGCAGCGGTTCGCGAGCCAGGTCCGTATCTGCTCGATCAGAGTCTCGATCTGCCCGGCGAAGGAGTCCATCGGCGCGGACGGCATGGGGACATGAGCGGCGATGTCAACCCACTCGACCGATCGGTCGAGCAGCGACAGAAGCACTGTCCTCTGCCTGCGCCTCAGCCGATCCACGAATCGCCCGAAATCCACAGAGAGCGCAACCGGCAGCGAGATCACGTCGCCGCGTGAGATGCGCGAGTGCAGGGCCTCGAGAAGCTCCTCGTGAAGCTGCTTCCAGTGCGACTCGATCTGATGCGGCTCGTCGAGGATCACAACCGCATCGGTCGGCAGATAGTCGAGCAGACAGTGCTCCTGCGCATGGAACAGCGGGAGGTAGTACTCGATGCCGTCGAAGTAGGCTTCGTTGTCCAGCCGAGCGATGTCGTCCTCTATGCGAGTCCGCAGGCGAGTCGAGGCATCAGTGTCGTCCTCCTGCTCGAATCGCCCGCACTCCAGATCGAGATGCTGCCGAAGAACACGCGCTCCCGACTCCGCGAGTTCCGGGTTGAGAACGATCTCGCGCGCTGGTCCGATGTCTACGGACTCAACGTGTCCGCTCGAACGCTGGGACTCCGGGTCGAACCATCGGATGCTCTCGACCTCGTCGCCGAAGAACTCCATTCGAACGGGGGTCTCCTCGGTCGAGGGAAAGACGTCGAGAATCCCTCCCCGGATGCTGAACTCTCCCTGCCGCTCGACCATCTGCGCGCGCTCGTATCCGAGTTCGACGAGCCGACGGCCGGTGTCGTCGAGGTCGAGTTCGGCGCTCTTCTCGACGCGGATCCGGTAAGCCGCGAGTAGGTCCGGCGGGATGGTGCGCTGGAGGACGGCGCCGATCGGGGCGACCACGACTACCGGACTGCCGTCCTTGAGGCGTGAGAGAGCAGTGATCCTGCGGCCGATGACATCGTAGTCCGTATCGCCGTCCTGATAGACCATTCCGTCCGACGGAGGCACGAGGAGCGCCTCTCCCGCCATCCCGAGGCTCACGAGGTCGTCATGGAGATGCTCCGCCTGTTCGTAGTTGTAGGTGACGACGAGGGTCGGGCGCTTCATGGTCCGCTGGAGGGCCGCTGTGAACGCGCTCTTGGTCGCGGCGGCCAGGCCTTCGACCTGGATCGCTCCACCGCCGTCGCGGAGGGCATCGCCGATCTCCCGGAACTTCGGGAGGTCCTGTATCAGTTGCAGGATAGGCTCAGATTTCATGTCTGCATTCAGTCCGCATGGCCAGATTCTTCGCCTCGCTCAGAATGACATTGCCCCGTCTAACGCCGACAAGGGCTTTGGCCCGACACCCCGGTGGTGTCCACCAAAACCCTGCACGAAACCCTCGCCTCCGGACGCCGCCGAAGGCCCCTAAGCTCTACTACACGACGGAAGACGGGACATGCCGCTCGGGGCTAGTCCTTCTTCCCAGCTCCGAAGAGGCCTACGACCCCGTCGGAGAAGCGCTGGAGAAACGGCTTCTTCGACGATTCTTCCACGGTCGGCTCGGGCTTCGGCTCCTCGACCACGACGGACACCTCGCCTTCCTTGACCCAACCTAGCCTGCGGGCCTCGACCTCCATCCCGGCGGGCGTCCGGAGGTAGCGCATGTCGTCCATCAATTCGCCGCGCCGCCTCTCCTGCTGCGCGATTTCCTGCTTGATCTGCGCGATCTCGGCGCCTTCGGTGCGACCGATAAGATACGGCTTGGCGACCTTGCCGAGCGCCGCCCCGACGCCTGCAGCCAGACCTATCAGGGACAGCGCGACCACCGCAATCCGAAGGGCGCGCGACTTCAGCAGCCTTCCCTTGCTCGTAACGGCTTTTCTTCGCGGCCTGCTCAATGCGATCACCTTCGATCCGCCTGTGGAATGGATGAGTATAGTGTATCGCTTCCGCCGGAAAGTTTCAAGCCTCTGTTTCGGCGGCTATACGTCTTGCCCGATGACGTGCACCTTGATCAGGTTCGTGCGGCCGGGCTCACCGGCGGGAACGCCCGCCGTCAGCACGACCGTATCACCCTGCCTGACGATCCCCAGCCTGGAGGCCCCGTGCACCGCTCCCTCGATCATTGCATCGGTCGTCTTGACTCCCGGCGCGACCAACATCGGATAGACACCCCACGAGAGAGCGAGCTGCCTGTACGTGCTGAGGCGCGTCGGAGCGGCGATGATCGGTACGGACGGCCGATATTGAGACACTGCCCGCGCAGTCGCCCCAGACGAGGTAGGCGTGATGATCGCGGCGGCCGACAGGTCCCACGCGAGGGAGCAGGTGGCCTGCGCGATAGCGTTCGTCACCGTATTCGCCGGACGGCTCAGGCTCTCCTGCATGAAACGGCAGTAGTCGAGCGAGCATTCCGTCTCCAGCAGAATTGCCCGCATCATGAGGACCGCTTCGACCGGGTACTTCCCGATGGCGGTTTCTCCCGAGAGCATCGTCGCGTCCGTGCCGTCGAGCACGGCATTTGCCGTGTCGGTGACTTCGGCACGGGTCGGCCGGCGGTTACGGATCATCGAGTCGAGCATCTGGGTAGCCGTTATGACGGGTTTCCCGGCCTCGTTGCACTTCGAGATGATCATCTTCTGCGCGCCGGCGACCTTCTCCAGCGGGAGTTCGACGCCAAGATCGCCGCGGGCGACCATGATGCCGTCGGCGGCCTCGATGATCGAGTCTATGTTCTCCACAGCCTCCGACTTTTCGATCTTGGCGATGAGGCGAACCGGCTTCCCGGACGCGGCGATGACCGACCGGATCGGATCGAGGTCGCAGGCCCGCCGGACAAACGACGCGGCGACCCAGTCCACATCCTGGGAGAGGCCGAAACGCAGGTCCTCGATATCGGCATCGGTTACCGACGGGAGGTCTACCTCGGCGTCCGGCATGTTGATGCCCTTGTGGCCGCCCAGTTCCCCGCCGACGACCACATGAGTGATGATGTCGGTATCGGTAACCTCTTCGACCTGGAACTCGAAGTCGCCATCGGCGACGAAGACCTGCTGGCCGGGCCTCGCCTTGCGGACGAGTTCGGGGTGAGGGAGGTTCACTTCGTCCGCGCTGCCGGGAACATCGCGGGTCGTAAAGATGAAGCGCTTTCCGGGGGAAAGGTCAACGGTGACGGGGGTCATTGGGCCGGTGCGAAGCTTGGGGCCGGGGAGGTCCTGGAGGATGGCGATCGGCTTCCAGAGCTTCTCTTCGATGCGGCGGATGGCGGCGATCTTCCGGCCGTGTTCCTCGTGCGTACCGTGGGAGAAGTTGAGGCGCGCGACGTTCATACCGGCTTCCGCGAGCGCGAGAAGCATATCGTCCGACTCGGTCACCGGGCCGATTGTGCAGATGATCTTTGTGCGTCGCATGGTCCGTGCTGCCGCAGGGGTCGTCCCATATGTCTCATGGGTCTCATCCGTCCCATGGGACATATGGGACGGATGAGACGGATGAGTTACTTCCTGACGTTGTAGAAGGCATCCATGCCGCGGAAGAGGGCTGTATCGCCGAGTTCCTCCTCGATGCGGATGAGCTGGTTGTACTTCGCCACGCGGTCGGTTCTCGACGGGGCGCCGGTCTTGATCTGGCCGGCGTTCGTCGCGACGGCGACATCGGCGATCGTGGTATCCTCGGTCTCGCCGGACCGATGGGAGACGACGGCGGTGTATCCGGCGCGCATCGCCATCTGCATGGTGTCGAGGGTCTCCGTCAGGGTCCCGATCTGGTTCAGTTTGATCAGGATCGAGTTCGCGACTCCCATCTCGATGCCTTTCCTGAGCCGCTCGGTGTTGGTAACGAAGATGTCGTCGCCGACGATCTGAATCTTCTTGCCAAGTCGGTCGTTGATGAGTTTCCACCCATCCCAGTCGTCCTCGGCCATTCCGTCCTCGATTGAGATGATGCTTGGATACTTCTCGACCAGCGCGGCGTAGAAGTCCACCATTTCCTCAGGTGTCTTCAGCATGTCGGACTTCCAGAAGTAGTACTTGCCCTCCTGGCCCTTCTTCTTCGCCTCATCCCAGAGTTCGGTGGCGGCGGGATCGAGCGCAATCTTGACCTTGCCGTTGTAGCCGGCCTTGTCGATCGCCTCAACCAGGACTTCGATGGCCTCCTCGTTGGTCTTGAGATTGGGGGCGAATCCGCCCTCGTCGCCGACGGAGGTATTCAGGCCCTTGCCCTTCAGGACGCTCTTCAGCGCGTGGAAGGTCTCGGCGGCCATGCGGACCGCCTCCGCGAACGAGGTCGCGCCGACCGGCATGGCCATGAACTCCTGCAGGTCCACGTTGTTGTCGGCATGCTTGCCGCCGTTCAGGATGTTCATCATCGGCACGGGAAGCTCGCGAGCGTTCACGCCGCCGATGTAGTTATACAGGGGAAGCCCGAGCGACTCGGCCGACGCCTTAGCGATCGCCAGAGAGACACCGAGGATCGCATTCGCACCGAGCCTGGACTTGGTGGGACTTCCGTCCAGCTCGATCATGAGTTGGTCAATACCGACCTGATCGAGCGCGTCGAGATCAATGATCTCACCGGCAATCTCCTCGTTCACATGGTCAACGGCCTTCAGGACACCCTTGCCGAGGTATCGGCTCTTATCCTCGTCGCGCAGTTCGCAGGCCTCGTAGGCGCCGGTGGACGCACCGGACGGGACCGCCGCGCGGCCCATGCTGCCGTCGGCGAGATAGACCTCGACCTCGACGGTCGGGTTGCCGCGGGAATCGAGTATCTCGCGGGCTTGAACATGCTCTATCGTTGTGGGCATAGTATTACCTCCATTGCCTTGTCCGATGTGGTCGGCCGCATGATGGGCCGGACGCACCGTAGGATTATAGCATCAGGGTCGCTTGAATGCAAACGGACGGAACAAACGGGAGCCGTGCGAGGAAAGCTCTTGCGTTTTGCCTCAGCCGCTGATACAATCCATGCAGACTCGCGCGGGGATTCTGCTGAGCGCGCGGGCCAAGAGCCCATAAGGGCTGCCGGATGCAGGAAACACTGGACACTGTGTCCGTCGAGATGCAAGGAGGAAGAGAGAAATGAAATCAGCAGTGAAGATCGCGCTGGCGGTGGCATTGTTGCTCATCGCCGCGCAGATGGTGCTCGGAAGCAGCATCATCACGATGCCGACCGCCGACGTCGCGCCGGTGGGACTGATAAACCTCGCGGCCTACTCCGTCAACTTCGATGGGATGGTGGGGCCAAGCACGGGTATGGGCGTGTATATCGCCTATGCCGGCATCGCAAAGAACCTGGAACTCGAGGCAAACGTCTACGATCTGAACAAGGGCGGCGACACCTGGGACTTCTATGTGCTTACCTACCAGGTAGTGCAGGAGACCGACAAGATGCCCAAGATCTCGGTAGGCGCCAAGAACTTCCTGGGCGAGACGATTGCGAACGGCTCCACCATGAACGACGATCCGACGTTCTTCGTCGCGGCGGTCAAGACGGTCATGGCGCCGGCGCCGGGAGAACCGTTCTCCCCGGTGATCCGCCTGCACGCGGGATACGGCGACAACCTGCACAACGGCCTCTTCGGCGGGGTGCAGGCGATGCTGACGCCGCAGATAGGTGTGGCCGCCCTGAACGATGCGAAGCAGTCACTCTACGCGGTGACCTACAAGCCGTACCCCGAGTGGCCGACGTTCAAGGCCGGCACCCTGGGCAAGCACACCTGGGTCGGGGTTGACTATGACCTGAAGTTCTAGCAGTCGTCGATCTTAGGTTCTCGCGTATCCATATGAGAAGAGGGGTCGGGCGATTCGCCCGGCCCTTTTTCAGTCTCGATGAGCAAGTGCGCGCAGAAGCACGAGGATTGGCGGGGGTTGTCAGCGAATATGCTACCAGTGATCGCACGATAGGAAGCTTTGCCGAACATGACCAAGTCGAGACTCGCGCTCTGTCTGATACTCCCGATACTGCTCTCCATGCTGTGCGGCTGCGTGCAAAAGAAGGAAGAGAGCGAGGTCGTTCACCTGCGCATGGTCGTCTGGGGCTCGGCAGCCGACGAGCAGAAATGGAACGACAAGCTCAAGAGATTCTACGAAGCCCACCCGGACGTCAAGGTGCGCCTCGAATACATCGTCAACGAACGGACTCTGCAGAAACTGCTCATCGCCACCGCGGGCAACAAGGCGCCGGATGCCAGCGTGATCAGCTCGATGTGGTTCGTTCCCGCAGCATCGAAGGGACTCCTGGAGGACCTGGGACCGTACGTTGCGAAGGATAGGGATTTCGATCTCAGCGACTTCTACCCTCAAGTCGTCGAGGGCTGGGGCAAGTACCGGGGAAAACTCTACGCCATCCCGGCCGGCGTAGACGTTACCGCGATGTACTACAACAAGACGATGTTCGACCGATACAACGTCCCCTACCCCGATGAGACGTGGGGCTGGGACGACTATCTGGCAGCGGCGAGGAAGCTCACTCTGGACACAAACGGCGACGGCAAGTTGGACCAGTGGGGCACCAGCCAGAACTGGTGGCAGTCCTACGTTTGGGCGAACGGGGGCGAAATCATCAGTGAGGACAAGACAAGGTGTCTGCTCGATCAGCCCGAAGCCATCGAGGGCCTGCAGTGGATGGCCGACCTGCGCAACAAGTATCACGTCGCGCCGACCGCCAAAGACATGGCCGACATCAGCTCCGTGAAGATGTTCACGAACGGCCAGACCGGAATGTACTTCAGCGGGAGCTGGGCCGTGCCGCTGTATTTCGACAAGGACATCAAGGGCGCTTTCGAGTACGATGTCGCGCCGGTCCCGAAGGGTCCGGTGTGCAGGGCCACCTTCTACGGAGGCGCATCGTATGCGGTGCTGAGGGGCTCGAAGCACAAGCAGTTGGCCTGGGAACTGGTCAAGTTCATGGTCAGCAAGGAGGCGCTGAGGGAGCGCGCGATCAAAGAACAGGTAATCCCCAGCCGCATGTCCGTCGCCAAGTCAAACGCGTTCCTGGACCTCCCAGGCCCACCGAGGCACCGAAAGGTGTTCCTCGACGCCATCGAATACGGGCGCACTTTGCCGAGGGTCCCGTGCAGCGAGGAGATGAACAGTATAATCGGTAACGAGTTGAACAACCTGCAGATCGGCACAGAAACGGCGGAGTCGGCCTGCAAGAGGACGGCCAAGAGAGTGAACGGCCTCTTATGGCCCAGGAAGAACCGGGAATAGTGCAGGTCAGGCGCATGCACCCGTCATCCGTCCACCCGCGAGCCATATCAGCGATCATCGTTCTCGTCGCAGCCGCAATCGTTCTGTCCGGCTGTAAGAGATCACAGACGCCTGAGGTCGTGCACCTGCGGCTCATCATGTGGGGCAAGCAGGAAGAACTCGGCTTCTACAACGAGTCGCTCAAGGTCTTCTACAAGGATCATCCGAACATCCGGGTAAGCATCGAATTGGTCCCCTGGAGCCGGATGTTCGACAAGCTGCTCATCTCCACAGCAGGCGGGCGGACCTCGGACGTGAGCCGGGTGGACTCCACCTACTTCACCCCGTGCGCGGCGAAGGGTCTGCTGGAATGCCTCGACCCGTACATCGAGAACGACCCGACTTTCGACATCAACGACTTCTACAACGAAGCAGTCGAAGGCTGGGGCATGTACGATGGAAGGATATACGGCCTTCCAAGCGACGTAGACATCTACGCGATGTACTACAACAAGACTATGTTCGACAAGTACGGTGTTCCGTACCCGGATGAGACGTGGGACTGGAACAAGTTGCTGTGGGCCGCCAAGAAGCTCACGCTGGACACGAACGGCGACGGCAAGCTCGATCAGTGGGGCTGCGTTCCCGACACCTGGTGGCAGGCCTATATCTGGCAGAACGGAGGCGATATCGTCTCCGCAGACAACAAGCGGTGTCTGCTCGATCAGCCCGCGGCGTACGAGGCTCTGCAGTGGATGGCGGACCTCAGAAGCAAGCACCGTGTCGCCCCGTCTCCCGCCGACGCCGCAGACATCGGCCCTCAAAAGATGTTCACGAACGGTCAGATCGGGATGCTCGTCAGCGGAAGCTGGGCCACGCCGCTGATCTTCGAGAAGGAGGTCACGACCTTCGACTACGATGCCGCTCCCATCCCCATGGGCAAACAGCGCGCGGCCTTCATGGGAGGCGCGGCGTTCGGCATACTGAGCAAATCAAAGCACAAGCAGGAAGCATGGGAGTTGGTGAAGTTCATGACGTCGCAGACCTTCCAGGGCTACTATGCGAGGACGCAGCATATCATCCCGAGTCGGAGATCGGTCGCCGAATCCGGTGCATATCTGCTCTTGAAGGGAAGGCCCCGGAACAAGGAGGTGTTCATAGACGCGATCAAGTACGGCCGCGTGATCCCGAACATCGAATGCTCTCGAGAGATGAATGATATCATCAACAACGAGATCACCATGGCGATCCTTGGGAAGGAGTCGGCGAAGGAGACCTGCCTTCGGGTCACGCCGATCGTGGACGATCTGCTGATGTACAACCGTCCGCGCAGGAGGATGGACGGGCCTGCGCAGTGAATAATACGTCGTGATGAGCAACATGAGAAGAACACTGACGGCTCTGTCTCTGATTCTGCTGGCAGCAACTGCGCTGGGCGGATGCAGCAAGCCTAAGGGCGAAGAAGGGATTGTCGTCCTGCGAATGACCGTCTGGGACAAGCAGGAAGACCTCGACTTCTACAAGCAGGCGTTCGAGACGGAGTTCTACAAGACCCATCCGAATATCCGAGTCGAGGTGGAATCGGTCCCCTGGATACGGATGTTCGACAAACTCCTGATCTCCACAGCCGGCGGGCGGGCGCCGGACGTGAGCCATGTCAGTTCCAACTACTTCACGCCCAGCGCCGCCAAGAACCTGCTCGAGGACCTGGGACCGTACATCGAGAGCGATCCCGATTTCGACATCAGCGACTTCTACGGGCCGGCGGTCGAGGGCTGGGGCAAGTACAAGGGCAAGATCTACGCCATCCCGGGCGATGTGGACATCTCCGCCATGTACTACAACAAGACCATGTTCGACAAGCACCGCATCCCGTACCCCGACGAGTCATGGGACTGGAAGAAGTTCCTGGAGGTCGCACGGAAGCTCACGAAGGATTTCAACGGCGACGGCAAGCTCGACCAATGGGGCTGCGTGCCGGACTCGACCTGGCATACATATGTCTGGCAGAACGGCGGCGACGTGCTAAACACGGACAACACCAGGTGCATCCTCGATCAGCCGGCGGCGTATGAAGGTCTCCAGTGGATGTGCGACCTGAGGAACAAGCACCACGTCGCTCCGACCGCCGCCGACGCCGCCGACATCGGTTCTCAGAAGATGTTCACCAACGGCCAGATCGGCATGTATGTCAGCGGGAGTTGGGCGGCAGGAATCGTGTTCCCGAAGGAGATAACCACGTTTGAGTACGACTGCGCCCCGCTTCCCAGAGGCAAGCAGAGAGCATCATTTGTCGGAGGGGCGTGCTGGGGGATACTGCGAGGCAGCAGGCACAAGAAGGAAGCCTGGGAACTGGTCAAGTTCATGAGTTCGCCGAGCATGCAGAAGCACTTTGCGGAGAAGAAACAGGTCATCCCGAGCCGCCGGTCGGTGGCCGAATCGGGCGCGTATCTGTACCTGGACGCGCCGCCGAAGAACAAGCAGGCTTTCATTGACGCCATCGAGTATGGGCGTCCGCTTCCAAAAGTGGAGTGCTCGCCGGAGATGAACTTCATCATCTACAGCGAGATTGCGCCGGCGCTGCTCGGCAAGGCTACCGCCGAGGAAGTGTGCAGGATAGCAGCGAAGCGGGCCAACGATCTGCTGCTATATGAAGCGCGATAGGCGGCGGGCCAGTAGCGCGTTCGTCACGAGAGGCAACTTATGAGTGAAAGAATCGAAAAGGGCGGCGCATATCGGGTTTTCTGGTGGGTGGTCTACCTGCTCGCCTTCATCGCTGCGCCGCTGACAGTCGCAAAGATCTACCAGCAGACCGGAGACAGCTCGGCACTGCTCAAGATGGCTCTCCCGCTGGGCGTATTCTGCGTGTTTCTGATCGCGCGGTTGATCTTCCTGCACTTGACCAGGGACATGTCGCGGATAGCAAGAAAGGAAGCCACCGAAGGGTACCTGTGCATTCTGCCGTGGCTCGTCGGCTTCTTCTCATTCACACTCGGCCCGATGCTGTTTTCGATCTACATCGCCATGTGCGACTGGGATATCATCAACCCTCCGCAGTTCGTCGGCCTCGCGAACTTCCAGCAGGCGCTGTTCCATGACTTCCGGTTCATCCAGGCGCTGAAGGTGACTCTCACCTATGCGATGTTCGCGCTTCCGCTCGGCCTGGTCGGATCGCTGATGGTTGCCTTGCTGCTCAATCAGAACGTCAAGGGGATGAGCTGGTTCAGGACCATCTTCTATATTCCAGCCATTCTGCCTGGAATCGCCACTGCGATGCTCTGGCGATGGATTTTCAATCCGGAGAACGGTATTCTGAACCTGATCCTCGGCGTGATCAACCCGCGATTGGCTCCCGTTGCCCAATGGCTGAGTCCGTGGCCCGTAGCGATTGCTGTGGGGCTGATCGTGGCAGCCGTGATGGCGGTGAAGGGCGTTCAAATGCTCATCAGACGCACGGCCTCGACTTGGGTCGCCGTGCTCTGGCTGGTGGTGGCGCTCCCATTCGGCGGCCTCATAGCGGTTGCGTGGAGCACGCTCTTCGGCCTGCTTACGCGATCTCTCAGCGGACCCTTGCCGCTGTGGCTGGCAGATCCGAGCTGGGCGCTGCCGGCGTTCATCCTGATGAGCCTGTGGGGAGTCGGAGGGGGAATGATCATCTACCTGGCGGGACTGCAGGGAATCCCGACACAGCTCTACGAAGCCGCCGACATTGACGGCGCGAACCCGGTCCAGAAGTTCCGCAACATAACCTTGCCGATGGTCTCCCCGACCATCTTCTTCAACCTGGTCATGGGAGTGATCGGCAGCTTCCAGGTGTTCACTTCATCGTTCGTCATGACCCAGGGCGGGCCGCATTACGCCACCCTGTTCTACCTGCTCTACCTGTACCAGAAGGCGTTCCAGTACTTCCAGATGGGTTACGCCGCCGCAATGGCCTGGATACTCTTTGTGATCATCCTGATATGCACGCTGCTGGTATTCAAGTCGTCCGCGGGCTGGGTCTACTATGAAGGCGAAGTGAAGGGGAGACGATAGTCCCTGCAGGAACCAGGGGACGCAGTTTGTCCTGGACCCTGAACCGAAACGAGGTTTCAACGCATGGCAACAACATTGACACAGAACAAAGTCCGCAGGCGGAGCACGAGCAGGCTCTTCAGCTACTTTCTGACGTATGCTCTGCTTACCATCGGCTCGATACTCATCCTCATCCCGTTCTGGTGGCTCGTCAGGAGTTCGCTCATGGACCCCGGAGACATCTTCAAGCCGATAAAGAGTCTGGGGGACTTCTTTCGCTGCAGTGGCCTGTGGCAGAACTACCCGGACGCTCTGAAGTTCATGAACTTCCTGGGATGCCTTCGGAACACCATCACGATCACGTTCTTCGCAATGTCCGGGCAGATCATGTCCGCTTCCATAGTAGCATACGGCTTTGCCAGGATGCGCTTTCCCGGGCGGGACGTGCTGTTCATCGTGCTGCTGGCGACCATCATGCTGCCGCCTCAGGTGACGCTGATCCCGATCTTCAAGATCTTCACGACCCTGGGTTGGTATGATACGTTCTACCCGCTCACGGTGCCGGCGTTCTTCGGCGGAGGAGTCTTCGCCATATTCCTCTTGCGCCAGTACTACATGACGATACCGATCGAGATGGACGAGGCGGCGAAGATAGACGGCGCCGGGACCTTCGGCATTTTCACGAAGGTCATCCTCCCGCAGGCCAAGCCGGCGCTGGGCACAGTAGCGATCTTCTCGTTCATGGCGCACTGGAACGACTTCCTCGGCCCCCTGATCTACCTCAGCGACCCCGCGAAGCGGACCCTCGCACTGGCGCTCTGGTCTTTCCAGGGCGAGCACGCGGTGGAGTGGCACCTGCTGATGGCAGCCGCGACGGTGGTCATGCTTCCGCTGCTCGTGATCTTCTTCTGCGCGCAGAAGTACTTCATCCAAGGCGTGGTGATCTCGGGGGTGAAGGGGTAGTCGCCGGTCAGCAGCCACCAGTAACCCGAGAGGGGTCTCCGAGTGCCGGCGACCCCTCTCGTTTTTCGGGCAGGAGCGCAACTGCTGCCCGAACTGCGCACCGCATCAGATGCCGACTCAGCTCTTCCGGAGCAGATCCATCATTCGATCCATGTTGACATGGTCGGTGACTAGACGCTCGGCGGCCGCGATCTTCTCGGTGTCTCCCGGACGAATCTTGACCATGAGGTCGTCTATCATCGTGGCGACGGTAAAGGTGTCTTGCGCTACGCGGATCACCGGAATCTGCGCGCGCTCGATGAGATGCAGTATCCGAGGATGCGGGCTGGCCGTGCCGGTCAGAAGTATCCCCGAAACGCAGGCCTCGTCGTCCTCGCCCAGGAAGCACGAGCCCATCGCCGCCAGGATCAGGTCCTCCCTGGTAGCCGGGGTGATCAACAGGGTGTCCTTGCCGATGTAATCCAGGGCTTCATGGGGAGCCATCGCACCGATCGCGATGCGGCTCACCATGTTCTTGAGGCCGCTCCGACTCGTAATGAGCTCGCCCCTAGTATCCTCGAGAAGCTGCTCCATCGTCGGCCTGGAGAGCACGGGATTATAGGGCATAACACCCAAGACCTCGAGACCCTTGCGCGCTAGCCCCTTGGTGACGAGCGGCGCGATCTTGTCGTACTTGTCCTGCTGGACCTTGTTGACAATGGCGCCGACGACCTCGCAACCCATCTGGTCGAAGAGAGCCTTGTTCAACATGATCTCGTCAATCGGCCTGCCGACGCCACCCGCAGAGACGATCACGACCTTAGCTCCCAGCAGATGCGCCACGTCGGCGTTCGACATGTCGAACACCGAGCCCACTCCGGCATGGCCGGTGCCCTCGATAAGCGTGAACTCCTTGCCGGTCGAGACTCGACCAAATGCCGAGGTGATATCGCGCGCCAGCGACTCCGGATCAGGATCGCTGATGTAGTCCTCGGTGAACCCTCGCGGGATGGCAACAGGGGACATGTCCGGCAGATCGCACTCCACGCCGTACGTCTCCTTGACGAGGATGGCGTCCTCGTCAATCTTGTGGCCGCCGGTCTCGACGTAGTGCTGTCCGACCGGCTTGGTGTAGCCGACCTTCGCGGTGCGCCTCAGAGCGGCCGCGATAAGCCCCAGTGATACGATGGTCTTGCCGTCATTCTGTCTCGTAGCTGCGATGTATACTTTCACGAATGACCCTCCGGCGCACAGTTGGTTTACACCGCCATTGTGCAGGCTCCCATGCGGTGTCAGACCGCCGCACTCCAAGTCAGAAGAATGACTGGACTTTGCGGCGGTGGGCTCCCGGCGGGAGCATGAAGGCGGTCGCGTACTCGGTATACATCTCGCAGCCGCGCGCGCGAGCCAGGGCCTTGTAGTAATCCACGTAACGGAACTTCGCGACCTCGCCCCGGAATAGTGCGTACTTGAGCACCATCTCCTCCCAGAGCTCGATGTCCTCCGCAGTGATCTCGACGTACAACTGGGGCACGAAACCTTCGTAGTCCTCCCAGTTCTCCGCGTGGTAGATCGTCCCGCACCAGTGAGCTGGATTCTTGCGCTCGAACCCTGCGATCCCGGCGTAGAACTGCGCGTCCGGAACATTGAGAGCGGTGTTGATGTGATCCTTGTGGATGCTGTTCACCCAGTGGGTCAGGATCACGCTCGGCCTGCACTCGCGAATGACGTCGGCGACCCGGAACTTGACTTCGTCATTTACAGGCAGTTCGCCGTCGCCGTACGGGAGGAAGTACACCTTAGCGCCGATCGCCTTCGCGGCATACTCGGCCTCGGCGCACTTCAGCTCGGCGTAGCGCTCGGGACTCATCGTGGGATGCCCCTTCTCTCCGGGGGTCATGTGGAGCATCGCCACCTTCCTGCCCTGATTGACGTGGTGGCAAAGAGCCATCCCGCTCGAGATCTCAGCGTCTCCCGCGTGCCCACCTATAGCCAGGATATCAACCTTGTCTGCCATCGCCAACTCCTCTTCAAAATGGAACGCAAACTCACCGCAAACCGCCTCAGTGTTCTACAGCGACTTCTTCATCACCGCGTGGCGGCGGGTTTCGCGGAAGCCGCCGTGCATGTAGACTTTCGCGGCATCGTCGGTCGTGGACATGAACCAGGCGTCGTGGATGCCAAGCGCCTTCATTCCGTGCAGGCACTTCAGGAGCAACACGGCCCCGATCCCGCGCCCGCGCTCTCTTTCGTCAACGCCAAACGGTCCGAAGCGCTCATTCTCGTGCTGACAGAACCCGAGGCACCCACCTCCCTGCATCGCGACGTAGATCTCGCCGCGCTCAAAGTGGCCCATCGTCTTGCGCACCATGGACTCCCGCAGGTAGCGCTGCCAGTCGCCGGGGAAGCACTCCCTGAGGTGATCGAGCAACGGGAGAGTGTGCTCCGGTCTGAAGACCTCGAACACGAGTCCCTCCGATGCGAGTCTGGCCTCCTTCTCGACGATCCAATCAGGAGTCTCCAACTCCAGCAGGTTGGAGTCCATGCTCAGCACCGTGATGGGTGTGGTGAACCCCTGCTTCTCGAAGAACCCTATCGCGCCGGCATAGGCGACCTGATCCACACCGGGCACGAAGTAGTTCGGCGCGAAGGTGCCGACGATCGCCGCCCTGACGCCCCTGGACTCAAAGTAGGACCTGACCTGCTCCCAGAGGCGCGTCGCGATGCCCCGGTGCCGGTACTCGCCGTCAACCGCCAGCAGGGTGATGTAGCCCCGGTCGAGGTCCGGCGCCTGGTCCTCCATGAGATACTTCCGAACCATGCCGCACATGAAACCGACGATCCTCTCGCCGTCCTTCGCGACGGGCGCCCCACTCGCGTCGAAGTTCAGGTCAAGCAGGACTCGCCGCTGGAAGTTCGCGCTGGTGGTCGGATCCGCGGTCATCTCGCGGTTGAGGAGGGAGACGACCCCCTCCAGATCGTCGGGGCCAAACGGGCTGATAGCGATGGTGCCTGTTGACAAGTCGGTACCTCTCACGGAAGACGTTGCCCAATTGTACTCTCGGGGATGCAGTTCGTCAATTGCAGGCTGTGGCCGGCAAGGTTTCCGCGACCGATATCCGGGTATATAGAATCCACAATACGCGGCCGGCGGGAAGGAATGGCATGATGCCTGAAGACAGGATACGGAAGTGCAAGGAATGCGGACGCGACTTCGTGTTTACGGCAGGGGAGCAGGAGTTCTACACGCAGAAGGGGTTTCAGAACGAACCCGCGCGCTGCCCTCCTTGCCGCCACGCGAGAAAGAAGGACCGCGGGACGGAAGCAGGCGCTACCCGAGCTTGAAGAGCCGGACCGCGTTGGCCGTAGTGACCTCGGCGGCTGTCGTCGCAGGTATGCTTAGCACCGACGCCAGCGCTTCGACGACAAGCAGGATGTAGGCGGGCTCATTCGTCTTCCCGCGATGCGGATGCGGCGCAAGATAGGGCGCATCGGTCTCGACGAGAAGGCGCTCCAGAGGCACACGAGAGACCGTCTCGCGAAATGAGGCCGCGCTCCTGAAGGTAATCGGGCCCGCGATGCCCAGAAAGCACCCCAACTCCAGAGCCCTGCGAGCCATTGCGTCGTCGCCTGAGAAGCAGTGCAGGACCGCGCCGCGCGGCGGGACACCCTCGTCCTCCAGTATGTCGAGAGTATCTTCGGCGGCTTCCCTGCTGTGAATCACCACCGGCAGGCCGACCTCGCAGGCCAGCCTGATATGCAGGCGGAACACCTCGCGCTGGGTCTCCCGCGGGGAGTGGTCATAGTGGTAGTCGAGTCCGGTCTCCCCGACTGCGACGACCTTCTCCTCGCGGCAGAGCGATTTCAGGCGCCCCTCATCACCGGGAAGCATCCGTGAAGCGTCGTGTGGGTGAATCCCGACGGTCGCATATACAGCCCCGAACCCGCAAGCCTGTTCGACTGCCGTCTCGCTCGACTCCATGTCGAATGCCGCGCAGATGATGCGCCCGACTCCCGTTTGGGCGGCGCGCTCGAGAACTCCGCAGATGTCGCCGGCAAGATCGGGATGGTTGAGGTGGCAGTGGGTGTCTACGAGGGACAACATGCGGGCAGTCCGATCATGATATCTCAGCCAGGCAGTCGGTAAGGAACTCGTCAACGACTGTGTTGAACTGATCGTGCCGCGTGAGGAAGCAGAAATGAGCCGCGCCCTCGATGACCTCCAGCGAGGCGTTCGGAATGCCCTCGTACAGCTGCTGCGCGGCCGACAGGAACTCCGCCCGGTCCTTGGCGCCGGCAACGATGAGGGCAGGCATACCCAGTTCGCACAACCGTTCCCGCAGGTCGGTGTGGCGGATGATGCGCTCCCGCTGGTTGATGGTCGTCTCGCTGGTGTGAGCCGCCTGACGCGCCACGGTTCGTACCGCGCTGATCTCGTCGGTCATTGCCAGCACGCCCGACGTCTTTCGACCCAGGAAACGCGCGATCTGAACCTTGAACGCCGCACCGAAGGACCTGTGGAAGGGATGGCTGGCCGAGGAGGTCCACGCGATAAGCCTGTCCGGAGAAATGCCGGGAGCGGAAGGATAGCCTGAGATCAGAACGAGGGCCTTCGCCATCGCCGGGTATCGCAGGGCGAACTCGAGGGCGACCAGACTTCCGAACGAATGTCCGCAGATCACCGCGCTGTCCAACTCGATTCCTTCGATGAAGATCCTCAGGTCCTCCACCAGCAGGTCGAGAGTGTAATCCGAAGCACGCTTGAGGCCGCGCCGCAGGTCATAGCTGATCACCCTGTAGCTGTCCGAAAGTCCGTGGAACTGAAACCCGAACTCCTCCTTGAACTCCGTTATGCCGGGGATGAACAACATGGGCAGTCCAACGCCGGACTCCTGGTAGTCTATGGTAAGGCCCTCTACTCGAATCGTAGGCAAGACGCAACGCTCCTCAATGGGCTGATTGCCCGTCTATCACTTATTAGGATACGCAGGAACCGGACCGAAAGTCAATGACCCGCGTGCATTTCACAGACCGGGCAATCGGTAGTCCAAAAAAGTTCAAAAAGTATTTCGCTCCCAAGCATTGACGCCCGTGTTCGCCATGGATATAATCAGTGGTGATTGGTGGTAGGAAGTGGTATGTATTACCACAGTTGCTCCGATTATTGCATTATTAGACTAGTCGGCGGCAGGAAGTGGAAGGATTGGAGCCGAATATTGCTGCGGCAGACATCATGGGGAGTCTAGGACTATGCCACGTCAAGTTGCTCCGACCAGGTTCGTAAGGCAGATCAGCATAGAGCAGCAGCCCAAGGGACTCCGGGCCGTATATCTCGTCGAGGCCGGAAGCGACCGGGACGAGCGGGAACTGGCCCGGCTGTTCGAGCAATTCCAGCCGCTTCTGGAGAGTGTTGAGTTGTGCAGCGGCAAGCTCGTCGCATACGCCGTGAAACTGCAAGGCGACGACCAGTCGATACTCGACGAGATCGAGGAGATGCTTCGGGCCAACTACGCTTTCGTGATCCTCCATCGGTCGTTCGATCAGTTGATCTACGACATCGTCCGCGAGCTCTGCAAGGACTCGGGCAGCAGGTTGACGCCCGTGCCGAGATGCGACATCTGCAGGCGCGCGGAGCCTTTCCCTGACGTCACGGTCGGCTTCGCGGACAGTCGGGGCGAGAGGATATCGGCTCGCGGTTACTGCGCCACCTGCGCCGCCGAATCCGGCGGGCAGAGCAACAAGGAGTTCGTAATCTCGCTGCTGCAGGCCGACAGAGGCAAGTTCGACGAGGTTCGGAACGTGAGGCTTGTACGAAGCCGTTCGAAGAAGAAGCTGGCCTTCCGCATAGAGTCGGACGCCGGGCATCAGTTCATGATCGGTTAGAGGCGGACAGGGGTATTTCGGTGTTCTCGGGAGCATACTTTCACTCCGTTGACAATAAGGGGCGAACGGTCATCCCCGCCAAGTTCCGGGCGAGGCTGGGCGAGCGTTTCTACCTCACCCGGGGACTTCACGGCTGTCTGTGGATCTTCGCCGAACAGCATTGGGCCGAGTTCCAGAAGAAGCTGACACCCCGATCACTCCTGGACAGCGACGCTTTGAAGCTCGAGAGGTACTTCCTCGGCTCGGCGGTCGAGTGCACGCCGGACGGTCAGGGCCGCATCGGCATACCCGAGCCTCTGCGGAACTACGCCGGGATTGACGGGGACATCTGGGTGGTCGGGCTGGGCACGCGCGTGGAGGTGTGGTCGAGCGCCAGGTGGCAAGAGTTCAACAACAACCTGACGGACGACGTAATACAGGGTCTCGGCGAGTCTCTGGACCTGGGGTGGTTCTAGAGCCCCGGGAATGCGGGACGGGACATTGACAATCCGATCCGGGTATCCGGTATACCGTGCTCCCCTTGCGCTGGAAATACCCGGAATTTCATATCAAAGGCGGGCGGACATCGTCTTCTCTCACCCACGGGAGTCTGTGTCCTCCCGCCATTTTTTGAGGGCCATGGACTGCGGACGGGGGAAGAACGGGATGGAGTTCGATCGCACTATCTGGAGGGGCAGGAGTACAACTCCTGCCCTAACGTCTTTCAGTCTGCTTGTCGCGACCTGAGAGTAACGACAGGCCGGCAACCGGTCACTGAGGCTTCTCGAGCGTAATCGCGAGGATCTTGAGACCCGGGGTGTTCGGCAGGCGGATCGCCGTCAGGTCGGAGGATGCGTCGGCCCGGATCTCGTAGTGGTTCAGGTAACACGCCTGACCGCGCTGGTCGCCCTCGGGCGAATGGCGGTGAAGGCAGGCGAACCCGACGCGCTCTCCGAACTTCGGCGGCGCCTCCCACGAGCTGAACTTGACCGGCACGGAAGCCGTCTTCGATCCGTAAGAGAGTCCGAAATCCGCCGATACGTCCTGAGCCGCCGCAGCCAGGATATGTACCGTCGAATACTTCCCGGACTTGAGAGCCAACGTCTGGCCCGTGCACGTGACCGCGTTGTTCGCCCCGTCGAGCTTGGGCGGATACCTGAACGAAATCCGCCGCGACGACTCGAGGCCGGACCCGTGCCGGGCGCTCCACAGGCCGCTCGACCAGAGCGCGCCGTCGAAGGTCTTCATCAGCACCTGCGGCGGCATGAACTCCGCAGGAAACGTCAGCCCCGCATCAAGATCGCCGTTCCTCCGGTCGGTATCCCAACTGATTACGTCCGCATCGAAGGCCTTGGTCAGATCCTGCGCCGCGAGCCTGCCCTTTGTGACGTTCACGGGAAGGATGAGCGTGTTCCCGCCGCGCGTATTCGCGGCCGTCGAGGCGTACTTGTCGCCGCTCAGCAAGTCCCAGACCAGGTAGTACTGCCCGTCGTATGGCGGCGCGGTGACCTGGGCTTTGACGATAGCCTGCTCGCCGGAGCGGACCGCGCCCGGCAACTGCGAACGGCTGCCGTCCCAGACCGCTTCCGTGCCGTCGAGGTAGTACCAGTGATACCCGACCGCGCAAGCGGCCTTGTCCCAGGCATCGGGGCCGGTATTCCGCACCGTGAGCAGGACCGTATACTTCCTGCCCGCGTTCATCTCCTCGGGCGTGTCGCTCTCGACGAACCTCGGACCGAGATCGTCCGGCGTGACAGCGACCGCCTCAGAGGTCTGTCCGACCGCCGACGAGGCGAGCCACTCTGCACCATCGTGCACGTCCCACTTGAGCCGATAGCCCCAGAGATCCTGCTGAGTCCGAGCCGGAAGCGGCGCGCCGTCACTACCGACGACCGCCACGGGCACGGTGACCTCCACGATCCGTCCCGGCAGGACCTCAGCAGGAATCGAGGCGGCTAACTCGTTCGAGGCGATCACCTCTATCCGGTCATCTGAATCTGCCCCGAGGTGGACCGATGCTCTCTGCCAGCGATATGCGACCCTCGCGCCGGACGGCCAGGCCGTAGGGCCGTCGTTGCGGATACTGAGGGCGACGGAGTATGAGGCGCCGGACTTCATCAGCGTCGGGGCATCCGATCCAACCAGAGTGAACCCGGGCCGGCCGGTCAGGGAGACCTTGACCGGGACGGTCAGCGGCGAGTCGCCCGCGTCCGTAAACCACTGGTCGGCGCCCCGGACAAGCTCCACGCGAAGCTCGTAATCGCCTTCCTCCAGAGCCTTGCGGTCCTGGTCAACCACCATGATGCCGACGGTCTTCTCGATGCTCCTGCCGGCCGGGACGAGTTCCTGGAGAGGCACGCGGATACCCGAGTCGGCGAAGAGCCTGCCGTCCTTGTACCAGCGCGAGGCTATGAATACGCCGTCGCCCGGGTTCCACGGTCGGGTCCCGGCGTTTCTCATGGTCAGCTTCACCTGATGGATCGCGCCGGGATACATGACGGCCGGAACATCGTGTTTGATGAACTTGGCATCGTACGGCCTCATGCCGTTGAAGCGCAGCATGTTGATCTTGGTGAGGCTGATGTACCGGATGCCGTACTGGCGGCTGGCACAGATGTCGCTGCCCTCGTGAAGCTCGTTCCATCCGTCCACGATAACCCAGTTCGGCGACTCTGCGGACAGCGAATCCCAGTCCCTGCGATACGTGTCGCCGAACATGCGACTTCGGATCTGGGAGTTACGACCGCGCACGGCGGAATCATCGTAGCCGGCACCGACCCCGGCAATGTCAATCCAGCCGGTGTCATCGTACTTCAGGCCGAGGCCCGCCGCATAGTCCGAATAGCCGTCCATGACCTCCGCCTTCGGTCGGTAGTCCGACGATCCAACCCACACGAGTTTCCCGCCGAAATCCTCGGCGTAACGGCTGTTGCAGTATTCGACGAAGCTCGGATCGAGGTCGCTGAACCACGAGGCCGTGTAGAGGACGACGATGTTCGCCGATCCCCCGCCCTTCTCCGGCGGAAGCTGGAACGCCGCGCGGAACTCGTCCGGCACGTGCAGGAAGAAGTCCTTGATCATGCCGTAGAAGGTCTGCTTGACCTCGTCGCCGCGCAGATCGGGCTTGCCGCCGTACTGCGAGTTCATTGAGGTGGTGTCGAAGAACATGCCGACCAGCGGGTAGTCCCGGCCCTCGGCCTTGAGTTCCTTGAGCGCCTGTACCATGCAGTCGAGGCCTTTGGTGGCGAACGCCCGCTTGTTGTCAGCCGAACCCCAGTAGACCGGGATCACAACGTCAATGTTGGCCTCGCGCACGTCGGCGAGTTCGTCCTTGTGCCACTGGACCTGGTCGAACGAGAACCACGGGCCCGCGCCCTTGATTGGCTGGTTGGTGAGTTCGCTGCTGCCGTCGCTGTAGACGACGTGCCCGAACGGCGCATCCTTTCGCGCGTCCCCCTGGTACCAGTAGAAGTAGTGAGTAAGGGAGAGCTTCTCCATCGCGTACTTCTGCTTTTCGGGCGGGAGCGGCACCGGAGCAGGCTTGGTCATCTGGAAGCTGAGGTCCGTGTTCCACTCCCTCGCGCTGAGGACGCCGTCAATCACCGGAGCGCGACTCACCACCTTGCGGCTGACGACCGCGCCGTCCTGGATGGCGATGATCGTGGGCGAGTTGGTGAACTTGATGCGCGACCACTTCGCCGGCACCTGGATATCTTCCTCCGTCTTCACCTCCGGCGAGAAACTCACGAAACCCAGCCGATCGCCCTTCATGCGGCAGACCAGGTTGAACCCCATTACGTCGCCGGGCTCCGGAGGGGCGCCGACCTCTTTCCAGGGGATGGCAAGCTCGATCGTGTAGCCGATATCCTTGTCGTTCGGCTTGTTCAGAGTACCCTGGACCTTCCTCGCGAACTTGAAGCTGTAGATCGGCTTGGGAGTGGGCGTGCCGTCCTGCCCGACGATCCAGCTCGAACCACCGCCGGCGCTGATCGACATCTGAAACGTGTTAGGGCTTCGGTCGGCGGCGCGCTTGTCGTCCGTTTCGAGGAATATTTCGACGGCATCGTCCTCCCACGGATTCGACATGTGCTTCGTATTCTCGCTGCGGACATCCGGATCCTGAACCTGCACGGCGGCGTATAGGTAGAATGCGTCCCACGTGGTCATGCAGGTGATGCGGTCCGCCGCCAAAGCCGACGCAGAGAGGGCGATCATCAGAACGACGATGAACAGGCGTAATCGAGGCATTTGACCTAGTCCTTTCAGCGAGCATATACGAAGGCAAGACGACAATTGTTACACGTCCGACTGCTGACTGGAACAGGCACCTCGAGCATGAGGCCGGTGTCCTTTGTCCAGGGGGACCGCTAGAGATTGCTCATGAAACGGGCGGTCCGCTCGAGGGCCTGCTGGATGTTCTGAAGGCTGGTAGCATACGAGCAGCGCACGTGACCCTCTCCGCAGTCGCCGAACGCGCTGCCCGGCACGACCGCGACCCGCTCTTCGTGAAGCAGGCGCTCGGCGAAATCCTCGGAAGTCATGCCGGTTCGTCGAACGGACGGGAACACGTAGAACGCCCCCTTCGGCTCGAAGCAGTCGAGTCCGATCTTGTTCATGCCGGCAGTGATGACCCGGCGTCGGCGGTCGTACTCTCGGAGCATGTCCCGGGTATCGGAACTGCCGTTTGTAAGCGCCTCGAGCGCCGCCATCTGCGCGGTGATCGGAGCGCACATCATGATGTACTGGTGGATCTTCATCATTGCATCCAGCACGTCCGGGGCACAGCAGGCATACCCGATGCGCCATCCGGTCATGGCGTATGCTTTCGAGAAGCCATTCAGCAGGATTGTCCTCTCATACGCGCCGTCGAGCGAGGCGACGCATGTATGGCAGACCCCGTAGACCAGTTGATCGTATATCTCGTCCGAGATCACGAAGAGGTCGCGGGCGGCGGCGATATCCATCACGGCCTGCATATCCTCGCGGGACATGACCGCACCGGTGGGATTGCTGGGGAAGCTGAGAAGGATCGCTTTCGTGCGCGGAGTGATCGCGGCCTCGATCTGCTCGGGGGTCGGCGCGAAACCACTCTCAACAGTGGTAGGGACGGCAACCGGCGTGCCGCCGGCGAACGTCACGCACGGCTTGTATGCGACGAACGACGGCTCGGGGACGAGGACCTCCTCGTCGGGTTCCAGGATCGCGCGAAGGGCGAGGTCAATCGCCTCGCTGACGCCGACGGTGATCAGCACCTGGGATGTCGGATCGTACCTGACTCCGTAACGATCTTCCAGATGATCCGCGACGGCCTCGCGAAGCTCGATCAGGCCGTAGTTGGATGTGTAGGTCGTGTAGCCCTTCTCCAGCGAGTAGATGCAGGCCTCGCGGATGCGCCAGGGTGTCACGAAATCCGGCTCACCGACGCCGAGGGAGATGACGTCCTCCATCGTGAGCACGATGTCGAAGAACTTGCGTATGCCCGACGGGGGCACGGATTGTACTCTGCGTGATATGTTCGGCATTTCTCAGGAAACCTCGCTTGTGATTGTACCGTAGGGAGTCCGGCGCCCCGACGACTCCCGCCGCCGGGGCGATCCTGGCGACGGGGCGTCAGGGCATCAGGGCGGCCGGCTGCTGGATGCCTGCAGCCGGCCTACGGTGCAACGGCCAAGCGACGGTCCGGAGGAGGCTGTTCAAACGTATCGCCGTCCTGCTTGTAGGTCTTGAGCAGGAAGTGGGTGGCAGTGCTCTGCACGCGATCTATCGTCGCCAGCTTCTCGGCGACGAAGAACGCCACCTCTTTCATGCTGTCACCCTCTACGACTACGCGCAGGTCGTGCGTACCGGAGACCAGATAGACGGAGTGAACTTCGGGATAGCGGTAAATGCGCTCGGCTATGTCGTCGAATCCGACGCCGCGCTCCGGGGACACCCCTACGTCGATAAACGCGAAGACGCGCTCCTCGCCGACCTTCTCCCAGTCTATGACGGTCTTGTACCGGCGGATGATGCCGTTGGACTCGCATTCCTCGATGACCTTGCGGACCTCGTCGGCCGACTTGCCGGTCATCGTGGCGATCTCCTCCGGGCTGAGCCTCGAGTCGGATTCCAGTATCTTCAGAATATCTCTCATGGAGACGGTCCTTCCTCGGCTTACGCGTACCTGCAGCTAAGAAGCATTGGCCGGTCAGAGACACTTCTCGACACTGGGAAACCGATGCTTCGCTCTTGCCCGAATATAGCAGTAAGCTCTCCTTGCTGTCAACCTGAACAGGGCTTCGGGCGAGGCGATCTGACCCTCCGGCCGCAGATCCCGTCGTACCTCGATTCCAGTTCCTTGAAGGTCATCTTGAGAAAGCTCGTAGGCAACTCCGATTCCGGGAGCGAAAGATACTCATCGGCCAGCTTCTGCATCATTTCATTGTACTTCCTGCGAGAGTGGCCGTGCGCGTAGTTCCTGCCCGGAAACCGGCGGATGTCGCCATCGAACTCCGGGCCGATGTGATACAGTTCGTGGAAGACCGTCGTGATCTTCGTCCGGAAATCCAGGTCTGCGAACCGAGGGAGCGCGAAGTACACCAGGTACAGCATCTCCGCTCCTCCAACGTGAATCTCCGGCATCGAATACGCGCGCCCCCGACGCTTCATCGTCGTCGCGCCGTCCTTGAACCTGAGAGGCATGACAGACGCGTAGACTCCTCGCGCGCCCGGACTCCGCGTCCGCATCGAGGCGACGACGACGCGGTCCATATCAACGCGAGCGAAGTCAGGGCAGTGCGCGACTATGTGTCTCAGGAGGCACTCCATCGCCTCGGTGTAGTCGAACATATCGAGTCCTCAGTTGTCAGTTGTCAGTCATCGGCGGCCAGTCGAGCGTAATGGCTGCTGAAGACCGATGGCTGATCACTGCAACTCCAGCTCCAGCATCGTAATCGAGGCGGGCAGGAACCTATGCTTGAACGTGCTCCCGGTGACCGCGAGCGGCGACGAGATCAAGACGACCTCGTTCGGCTGCTCGAACGTGTTGTGCGCGTGTATGTCTCCGCCGGCCAGCACGGTCTGCCGTCCCCCCGTGACCGTCACGCCGAGATCGACGTCGGTCTCGACGGCCCGGCGGACGTCGGTGTTGACGACGGAGATGTGCATCTTCTTGCCGGAGACCGATGCCGATCCGAGCAGGCTCGCGAAGGTCCGTGCCTGATCGCCGACTTTGAAATCAACGATCGGCGACGCGATCTCGATGCCGACTCCGGTCGCTCCCTGGTGGACTTTGTACATCTCGTACACGTAGAAGTTAGGCGTAGCGACGAACTTCGGCCCGTCCGCGAGGAATAGAGAGTGCAGGTTGCTCACGAGTTGGGCAACGCACGACATGGCCACCTTGTCGCAGTTGCGGTTGAAGATGTCGAGAGTGATGGCGGCCACCTCGGCATCGCGCATGGTGCTCATCTGCTCGAAGAGATGCGCCCAATTGATCTCGGTACCGGGCGGGTGCCAACAGCCCCACTCATCAACGATCAGCTTGATGTGGTGCTCAGGATCGAACTCCGCAAGGGCGTTCCACTGGTCGTTGACCAGCTTCTCCATCTCGGCTCCTCGGGCGATTAGCTCGTACCACTGGTCCTCGGTGAACTCCAGCGCGCTTCCGGTAGATCCGCAGTAGTAGTGCGGCGCCCAGCCGTCAATCGGAGCGCCGGCGTAGTCTCGAAACTTGGTGAAGAAGCGCTTCGTCCAACTCACGTCGTTCCCGTTCGGCCCGCAGCCGATAAGGTAGAGCGGCTTGCCGTAGCCGGGGAGCCATGTGCTGAACTTGCGGTACTCGGTGCAGTAGTCCTCCGGGGTAAACGTGCCGCCGCAGCCCCATGCCTCGTTGCCGACGCCCCAGTACTTGACGTCGAACGGCTCCTTCGAGCCGTTCTTCCCGCGGAGTTCAGCCATGGTCGTTCCGCCGGCGGGGGCGTTGCAGTACTCGATCCACGACTGGAACTCCTCGACCGTGCCTGCGCCGACATTGCCGGCGAGATACGGCTCCGCGCCGACAAGCCTGCAGAAGCGGACGAACTCGTGCGTGCCGAAGGTGTTCGGCTCGGTGACATCGGACCATCGGCCGTACCGCTTCGGACGCTGATCAGCAGGGCCGATGCCGTCCATCCAGTGGTACTTGTCGGCGAAGCATCCGCCCGGCCAACGGATGACGGGCGGACTCAGGCGCTTCATGTAGTCTACCAGGTCCCTGCGTATGCCGTCTATGTTCGGCACATTCGAGTCCTTGCCGACCCATATGCCGTCGTAAATCACCCCGCCGATGTGCTCGGTGAAGTGGCCGTATATGTTGGGGCTGATCGTACCGATAGCGCGATCGGTATGGACGGTGATCTTCGCGCCGGTCATCGAAGGATCCCCTTTCTCCGCAGCTGCGGAAGGATATGCCAGTACAAGGAACAGCGCGACTGAGCAGACGGCCGTCCGGACGGAGAATGCCACGATATGCCTCCTCAGGAGAGTGGAAACAGGACTAATCTTCCACCTGCGCGGCTGACATTCCTTGTGGTAGCGAAGGGGCGAGGCATGTAAGTGGCGGAGCGGGTGGGATTCGAACCCACGAGCGAGTCATCCCCGCTACACGATTTCCAGTCGTGCTCCTTAGACCAACTCGGACACCGCTCCGTACGTTCGGGCACGCGGGATTCTATCACATACGGGGGCCGGAGTCAACGCGTCGGAGGCGTCGCCGGGGGATTGCCAATGAGACAGCAAAGGCAGGCAAGCTTACCGCTTGCCTGCCTTATTATTCGTTCCTTGCACTGACCTGCGGCAGGCCGCATGCCACTACCGGTTGGGCGGAGGAGCCGAAGGCGTCATGGGAGCGCCGGGAGCCATGCCCCCGGATCCCGGCATTCCGTCCGCCATGCCCGGACCGCGCATCATGCCCTGACCACCCATCACACCCCGGCCACCCATCATGCCCGGGGCACCCATCATGGGGCAGGAGCCGGTGCAGTTGCCCATCTGCTGGTGAAGCATCCGGGTCTGCTCCGGGGTGAGTATCTTCTTTCCGGCCTCGAATGCCCGAATCCCGGCCAGCTGAAGGTCACCCTGCATGCGATTGATGTCCCGCACCTGGGTTTCTACCTTCTTCATGTCCACGTTGTTCGCCATCAGCATAGTATGGAGATCGATCTGCTTGACCTGAATCTGGCTGTTCAGGCTGATCATCTCCTTCTGGTACTCTGTCATGCTGGGTCGCAGTCGGCTCATCTGGTCGTCAGTCAGTCCAAGCGACTGGATGTGCATCATCAGGCACTGGTCGGGCGCCATGCCACCGCCGCCTATCATGCCCTGACCGCCCATCATGGGGCACATGCCGCCCATCGCCCCGGGACCCATCATTCCCTGGCCACCGCCCATGCCGCCCATCATGCCGCGGCCCATGCCTCCACCCATCATTCCCTGCCCGCCCATGCCGGGCATCCCCGGCTGGGGAGCCATGCCGCCACCCACATTGGGATCGTTCTGGCCAAGAACCGGCAGCACTCCCAGAAGGAGCATCGCCACAACAACATACAAAATCCGTCTCATCTCGATTCCACCTCCGTGTTTGGGGATCACACAGGGTATACCCACGCGGAGGATGCGCGCCAAACATACTGAGGGCCGAGCATGGGCACAAGAGCCCGGGATCAGTACGTGGCCAAAACCGTCTGACGCCATACGAAGGTCCGGAGGGTCTCTGCGGCCTGCTCGGCGAGTTCCGCCGGACTCTTGCCACTCAGAGCGGCGTCCTGCTCCGTGACCGCGAACACAGGCTCGCCACAGACCGACACGGTACGCCCGTCGGAATCGAGCTTGATCCGGCGAATCGGAGGCTCCTGATCGAGCAGCCGGTTGATCCCGGCGGCGATGGCATCGGCGCGCTCCTCGGCGGTGAGTACGCCGCCTACCGGAGCGGGGCGGAGGATCACGCTGCCGCCGAGCTTGACACAGCATTCCCGTCTGCCGTCAACCTCGATCTTCTCCGCGACGGCCTTGACCGCGTTGGTGACTTCACGCCGCCTGAGCGGCAGCCCGAGTCCCTCGATCTGTGCGATGATCGCCCGGGCGCGGTGGGTCGAGAGCGGGTGAGTGCGGAAGATACCCATGTCCATCTGAGGCTTGGCGGCGTGGTCGCGCGCCAGGCGCTCCATGAAGGTCAGCAGACCGACCGGGTTGTACCCCGCCGCCTGCACATAGGCTATCGCCGTGCGGTCGGCATCGGCCTCTGCCTCCTGACCGTATCCGCTGGAGAAGGCGATCCTGACGAGTTGGGCGCCGACCAGCACGTGACCCAGGTCCTTCGTGTCAACATTGCCGACTATGCCTGCGAGGAGGACGAGTGCGATGCGCGTGTCGAGCCGGCCCTGCTCTCTGATGAGATAGGCCATGTGGTGGTGGGCCGCGTGTGCGATCTCGTGGGCGAGCACGCCCGCCAGTTCGTGGTCGGACTCGACATAGTCGAGCAGACCCTTGTGGATGTATACGTATCCCCCCGGGAGGCAGAAGGCGTTGACTTCATCGGTGTCAATCACCTTGAAGGTGTACTTGAACTCGGTGATCGAGCCCGTGCCATAGGTTGACGGCACCTCGAGGGAATTGGCGGCATGGGCGACCGCAGCGCCGATGGTCCTGACCCTGAGCAGGATATCCGGGTCTTCGACCAGCTTGATGTTCTTCTCGACCTCTCGGACAGCCCTGCGCCCCATCAGAATCTCGGCGTCTCCGATACTCTGCGCGGGCGCCGCGGATGGCAGCGCCAAGAGGACCACGAATGCAAAGACGAATAATGGAACGGTGTTGACCAGGGCGCGCGTTACGAATCGCATAGCGGCACCTTCCTCTCATGCATCGGCGAACCGCCCTTCAATCGGGCGATATCGCAGGCGACAGGAAAAACTCCCTGTGCATTGCCGGAGGTGTCTTCCAGCGGCATGAGGTCATCATGCGGCAGGTCCGATACGGGTGAGGGTGAACGCCAACGGCGTTATACCCACGGACTCCCGTCCTGGAAACGGACCTGCATATGCCGCCGGAGGGTGCCCCTGTGACCTCCAGTGACGAGCGATCTGCGTCGGACCTGCGCGTGAGTGATGCGCAAGGGCCGTCCCGCACCGGGATGCACGGGGTGGCTGCAGCCCGGTGCGGTATTAGTCATGTAGCGATTTCGGATCGAATCAGCGTTACAACTGCCTGGTTACTGCGGATCAGCGTCTGCGACGGAATCGGACACCCATCGCAAGCCCGATCACGCACGAGCCGAGAGCGATCATCCCCGACGGCTCAGGCACGGGAGTCCCTCCGCCGCCGCTGAAGACGGCCGATGCCGCCGCGGCAGTGAGAAGGCCCGGCAGGATTGCCTTGCTGAGCAGTGAAGCTGCCGACGAGAACTCCACCGGCGGCACGCCCAGGACTTCGACTTGCGGCTCAGGCACGGTCATCTGCTGCGCGATCACCGGGGCCTCCTGAACAGGAGCCTCGACAACCGGCGGCTCTGTCGGAAGCTCGACGACCGCAGGCGGCGCTTCCGCCGGCGGCAGGACGATCTCCTGCTGCACAGGCTTCACCTGCGCAACCACCTGTGGCAGCGTCTTGACAAGCGGGTTGCCGCACTCGAGATCCATGATGGGTCTACCATCAGGACCGAACAGCATCCTGCGACCTGCCTTGAAGGTCTTCTGATGCACGAGGATGCGGTCACCCTTTGAGATGTAATAGGTGGTGTACTTTCCCGTGCTGTTCAGCTGACCAACTCGCAGGTTCGTCCTGACGTATGCGGCGAGCTTCTCGGCATTCATGAAGAAGAGACGCGAATACCTCTCTGCAACACGCTTGTCGGTCTCGATGAGCCTCGCCAGATCCTCGGGATTACTGACCGGCTTGGTCAGGAATGATCCCGGGGGCATCCCGACGCGCGCCGTCGCGGCCTCGCAGGCCACGGGGTGGCAGAGCATCAGGACGCAGAGTAACGCTCCGATCCAATGATGAACTCTCATATGGACCACGACCTTTCCGCCCGGTCCTGCCGACCTCATCGGTCGGCGGACAGGGCCGGTACTCACGTGGTCATATTGCAAGTTTCGGGCCAAAAGGGCGTGTTTGGGAAAAAAAGGCGCGGAAACAGGGGAAATATTTACTAAGCAAGCCTTCACTAAGCGTGGGGATACTCAGCAAGCGGTCTGCATGCATCCGTTCGAGGACGGGTCTTCAGGAGTAGACGGTATTGTCCGAACCGCTTCAGTTGGTCGTCGCGGCCCGAGTCCGCCCGCCGCACTGAGGACAGTAGAGCCACGACGGATCGAGAGCCCGCCCGCACCTGCCGCAGACCGGCGCGGTCTCGAGCTGATTGCCCGGCTTCGCGCCGATGCCGGGAACGTATGTGAACGGCAGGGCGCCGTCCGGCGGACGAACCGAGTAGGTGCTGCCGATATGGGCAACCACGAGACCTGCGCTCCTGCCGAGGGCCTGGACGGCCTCGTCGAGGGTAATGCCTCGCATGCGGGCGCTGATTCTCGGGCCGAGAGGACCGGCCCAGGCGCTGTCGAGGCCCGTGTCTATGACATAGTTCTGGCCGACCGATTCGAATATGCGGTGCATGGCCTCCAGCACGTTGGCCTTGTCCAGCAGAATGTCGAACTTGACGCCCTTCTCAGTACCCGACGGCTTCACATCCATGGTGCCGATGGGCGGCTTGGCGGTGAGCGTCGGAGCGCGTGTCATAGGCACCATCGCGACGACCGGCGGCTTGATCGGCTCGATGAAGTAGGTCCGGTTCTCCCTGGAGGCCGTAAGCCCGGCGCTGCGCAACACGGTCTTCACCGCCGTATCGAGAGGCACATCCTGCAGGGTGACGTTAACTGTGCCGCTGACATCCGATCCCTGGGCGACCATGTAGTTGCGACCCGTGCCGGCGAGCAGAATATCGAGGGCCTGCAGTATGCCGGTATTGGCGAGTTGAAGGTCCGCGATTCGGGGCTCGTCATCGGCAGCCTTCACGGCCGCCACATTCTCAACCTGCCCCGACGCCACACCGGCGCAGATCACCACAAGCAATGCCGTAAGCATGATCAAGCGGCTTCTCATCTATCGAACTCCTCTCGCGCTCGTCCTGGTCAGAACCAGCGCTTTCGCTGCGGAACTCTACTCTGGCGTTCTCTTCTGAGTCGCCTTCGCGGCGGATGTAGACGGAGAGGCCTGTCACCTCGCCGGTAGACTCATCGGTTGTGCGTATCGAATAGGAACTCGGGCCAGGCTCCTCCGCCGCATCGGCGGGCGTGACCGCGAGGCCGTCCATGCCGTCGCCCAGCCCGGGGTGATTGTAGACGACGAGGTACTCGATGGCAGGCTCGGGCACAAGTGCCTCGGGAGAAGCAGGCGGCGGCGCGGGCCTCTCCCTCTTCGTCGGGTACTTCCTCGCGACGATCCGCTTCGGCCTCGGGGCCGGGCGCTCAGGCTCCGATGGCAGCGCCGGTTTCGCCACCTCCGACTGATCGGATGGAGCTGGCTCCGAGGGCATATTCACGACCGCCGGACGATCAGAGCCGCCCGTCGGAGGCGCCTGCTGATTCGAGACGGCAAACGCAAACCAAGCAAGACAGAACAAGACTGGGACGACCGCCGCCCACTGCCATCCGAGGCGCGGAGAACCGACCGGAGTGGCACTGACCCGACGCTTGACCTGCGAGAGGACATCGGGGGCGGCGAATACGGTCATCGGGGATGTCAATGCATTGACGGATGCCTTCTCGGCGGCCAGTTCTTCCCGGCAGAGCGCGCATGAGGATACGTGGTCGCGAACCGTGCGGGCGGTCCTCTCACTGAGGCGACCGTCAACGTAGTCGGAGATCAGAGCGGAAACTTGCTTACACTTCACTGCCGACACCCCCCTGGGTATAGAGCTTCCGGAACGCCTGCCTTGCCCGATAGAGCCTGATCCGAACCTGATCGAAGGAGCATCCCAGGCTCTCAGCGATCTCATCATAGGAGAGCTGCTGAAAATAGTACAGAACCATGACCGCCCGATACTCGGGTTTCAGCCTGAGGACGGTCTGTCTGACCTGCTGCTCCAGAAGCCCGTCGGAACGCGGGCCGCTGTCTGACGGAAGGTCGAGGGGCAGCTCGCCCGCCCATTTGGGCTTCCCCCGCAGGAAGTCCATGCACTTGTTGACCGCGATGCGGTATAGCCAGGTCGAGAACTTGCTTCGGCCGCTGAACTTCGGCAGCGATTTCCAGAGCTGCACGAAGGTCTCCTGCACCGCATCCCGCGCATCGTCAGGATCGCCCAGTATCCCCAGACAGGCATTGTACACGAACCGGTTGTGCCGATCGTACAGTTGATCGAATGCATCGGCTTGCCCGGAGGCAAACGCCCGGACCAACTCCAGATCGGGATCGGTCGCTCGGGCAGCCGCCTCCGAGCTATCGCGAAAGCCCATGCACGGATCACTCCTGTCCAGGATGACGCGCGACTCCGCCGTTACGGGTGACTACCATCGCCTGCGGATTCCGGTGTTGCCAGTGCCATAGGTGCCTGTACCGCCGAACCCACTCATCCCGCCGTAACTGCTGCCGTAGCCTGCCATGGCGCCGCCGTAGCTGCTGCCGTAGCCGCCCATGCCGCTTCCGTAGCTGCTTCCATAGCCGCCCATGCCGCCGGTCATGCCGTAGCTGCCCATTCCGCCCATTCCACCGTAGCTACTCATTCCACCCATTCCACCGTAGCCGCCAATTCCTCCGGTCATGCCGTAACCGCCGGTGTATCCGCCTCCGCCGAAACCGCTGCCGCCGCGGTACTCGGCGCCGAAGATCGCGCCGATCTCCATGACGTCGGCGAAGTTCACGCGGATCTTCTCCAGCGAGGTCGTACGTGCGATCTCGGTCTCTTCGGCCGCAAGAGTCGGGGCCGTCTCGACATAGGCCTCGACTTCTTTCTTCGGACCGATCATGTACGTGTCGTTCTCACGGCGCATCGTGAGGCCGGCGCTGCGAAGTATGATCGCCACGGCCTGATCGAACGGTACATCCGTGAGGTTGACGTTGACCGTGCCCTGAGTGCCGCCTTCGAAGGCATAGTTGACGCCCGCTTCGCGGAAGATCATGTCTATCGCGCTGCGGACCGGGGTGTCCTGCAGGCTGATGGTGACCCGCTTCTCTCCGGCCCCTGCCTGCTGCGCGACCGCCTGGGCCGACATCAGGAAGACCAAAGCCGATGCTATCAGATAGAGTGAAATGCGCTGTCTTGCCGCCATCTCGGATTCCTCCCTTCGACGGTGCGCGAGCGTCATCTCGCCCGCGGGAGGCACGCCCCGCCACTCCGGGTGGTGCCTTCACTGATTAGACGCGACCGCATCATTTCACGTTACACTTATTAGTCGGCCGGACACCGCTTTTTGTTCGCCGGGCACCGGAAGGTTTCGGTGGCACGGATCACAGGATCATGGGGCGCAGGTACTCATAGCCGAGCTTGAGGCCGTCCGCGCGCTTCGGGCCGGAGAACACCCCGTCCTCGTGCTCGATGGCGGTTCCCCCGTCGTATCCGATCTCGTACAGGACGGAGAAGAAGCCCATCCAGTCCACCAGGCCGAATCCCGGTATGCGGTAGCGCCACCATCCGCCGCCGAAAGAACCGTGCTCCGCCAGCTTGTCCTCCATGATCTCGGTGTCCTTGAGATGGACGTGGTGTATCCGCGAGCCGAAACGCTTCGCGGCGGACAGGTAGTCTGCCTGCTGCCAGACCAGATGCGAGGGATCGAACTCGAGGCCCAGCGCGGGCGAATCCACCGCGTCGAACATCATCTCCCATGCCGTCGGGCTGAATCCGAAGTTCACGCTCCTGCACGGCGGGATCGCGCCAAAGCCGGGCCAGTTCTCGAAGGCGACCTTGACGCCGCTCGCCTCCGCGATGCGCGCAACCTCCGAGAAGGTGTTCGTCCAGAGCTTGACGTTGTCTTCGAGTCCCGCGTCAGGGTCTCCGCCGGTGAGAGTCGCGACCACCGGCACTTTCATCGCGGAGCAGAACTCGATCACGCTGCGATAGGACTCGATCCGCGCCTTGGGATCGGCCGGGTTGCCGCGCTCGTAGTGGGCGATCGCCGTTACCGTTATACCGTATCGGCCGGCTAGTTCCGACGCGCGCGCGGACGCTTCCGCCCGCCGGTCAGGCGACTGCAGATCGTCGGCCGCCCAGGACTTCGCATGCACCTCAAGGCCGTCGAAGCCGATGTTCGAAGCCAGCTTGAGTTCGTCCTCGCTGAAGTTGGTCAGGTATCCGAGTTTCATGTGTGGCACCTCCCGCGCCTGTAATAGCGCTATCATTCTAGGGCCGGAACACCGCGCCGTCAACCTCTGTTGACACGCGGGGCGTCACGATGGTATACCGAACGTGCCGACGTCTGGCGGGAGGAAGGATATGAGCGATACAGAAAGACGTATTGCAGGAGCGTGCACGCTCTGCGCGCTGATTGCGTTGCTGGAGCTGGCGGGCGGCTGCCGGAAGGAAACCGCCACTGCGCCACCGGAAACGGCCGCCGGGAAGCCCCCCGCCTCCGAGCAGGTAGTCCCGAAGCAGGCGAAGGTATCGAAGCCCGATGAGGCATCGCAAAAAGCCCCATCCGAGCGTTCCGTGACCGATGAGAGGCCGGCAGAGACGCCCCCGAAGGCGGACATTGACTCGCACGATCCGAAGTACGCGAACGGCTCCACGCCGAAGATCGCGGCGGACGGACGGCCTGTCACCGTGCTCTACTATCCTCCACATATGTTCAACCTCGCCCTGACCGACGGGGGCGCCGACAAGGTGTCCGTGGCATTCGGCACCGTCGTGCTGGTGGGAGATGCCGGCAACAAGCTCGCGGAGGTGCGAATCGCCTTGAGCGACAGTTCCAAGGGTCTCGGCACAACGGGCTACGAGACGCTGGCGGTCATCGAGCCGGACAAGCTCAGGAGAGGCAAGACGTGGCGGGGATCGAGGGCGGGAATGAACATCACCGTCGAGGCGCTGGACTACGGCCGGTGGGAGGAGTCGGTACTGCCGGAATCCGATATCGGATGGATCAAGCTCAGGATAAGGGCCGAACAGCCATGACCGACGGACGGCGCACCCTGACCATCAAGGAACTTCCTGCCGACGAACGACCCCGCGAGAGGCTGCTCAAGTACGGGCCCGAAGCGCTGTCGGACTCGGAACTGCTGGCGATAATCCTGCGAGTCGGAGCGGCCGGATACTCGGCCGTCGGCCTGGCGCAGAAGATGCTGGCGGACCTGAACGGGCTGAGAGGAATCGCCACGGCAAGCCTCGGGAACTTCGAGCGGATTCACGGGATCGGCACGGCGAAGAGCGCGCAGATAATGGCGATGGTCGAACTGGGCAAACGGCTCGCCGCCAGCGTCGCCGAGAGCAGACCGGTCATACGCGACCCGGCGGACGCCGCCGACCTCCTGATGCCGGCCCTACGCGACCTGACCCAGGAGCAGTTCACAGGCCTGTTCCTGAACACCAAAGGCGAGGTCCTGAAGACAGAGAGAATCACCGTCGGGACGCTCGATTCGAGCCTGATAAGCCCGAGAGACCTGTTTCGGAAGGCCCTGGGATGGGGGAGCGCGTCGGTGATCGTGGCCCACAATCATCCCTCCGGCGACCCTACCCCCTCGCAGGAGGACATCACCGTAACGAAGCGCCTGGTGCAGGCCGGGGAATACGTGGGAATCTCCGTTCTGGACCATCTGGTCATCGGCGACGGCCGGTGGGTGAGCCTCAAGGAACGCGGATTGATGCAGCGTTGATAACTCGACTGTTGATCTGATATACTCTCATGGAATATAGAGCATGGGTATGCAAATCCGACCCATGCCGCAAGAATGTCTGCCTTGGGGGGAACTGCCGGAAACATGGAGCATGACGGCCAATCGAGCCTCGGCGTAGAGGAGAGCCTGGTCGCCGCCGCATCGTATCTCGGCTTCCTGGGCCTGATCATCCTCATCTTCGAGAAACGCAGCCATTTCGTGAAGTTCCACTGCGTCCAGTCAATCCTCGCATTCGGACTGCTGACGTGCCTGTGGCTGACGGTCCGATGGATTCCTTTTCTCGACAGGTATTTCTGGTGGGCGCCGGGCGGAATCGCGTTCGTGTTCTCGTGCTACATGATGATCAGGGCGCTGTACGGCGAGGAACACAAGCTGCCGATCATCGGTCACATAGCGTTCACGACCATCTACCACACCGGGCCGGAGTACGAAGACGTTCTGGCCGAGCCAGCCGAGAGCAGGGCCGGCGAGCCGAAGCCCGTCGAGCCCGGCGCGGGGACACACCATGACTCTTGAAGAACAGTTCGGGCGCCTGATACGGATACTGCAGCTCATCGAGAACGAACCGGGCAAGTGGGACGTCGCGGGGTTCGAGGTCGAGTTCGGCGTGGGGACCGCCACCATCGAGAGAGACATCCGCATCCTGCGAAAGTGGGGCACGATCAAGCGGCGCAACGGGTGTTTCGCGGTGAACGATCTGAAACTGATGCCGTCGGCCTTCACGCCCAGCGAGGCGCTCGCGCTGGTTCTCGCCGGGCACATCGCGGCCGATCGCATCCGGATGCCCCCGACGGATGCGGTTCGCAGCGCTCTCAAAAAGGTCAACTCCCTGCTGTCCGACCAGGTGGACTCGACCATACGCAAGATGAAGCGCCGCGTATCCGTCGGCATTGACCTCATCCGCGAGTGCAACACCGAGACCCTGAACGAGATCAGCAAGGCTGTCTCCGGCCACAACCCGCTCGACATCACATACTACGTGCCCAGCCGGGACCAGACGACCAAACGGTTGGTCGAGCCTTACGGGCTGACGTTCCGTTTCGGCTCCTGGTACCTGATCGGATACTGCAAACTCAGGAACGAGATACGCACCTTCGGGGTGGACCGCATCAGGGGCATACGGGTGCGCGACGACCATTTCAAGTATCCGGCCGACTTCGATCTGGAGGAGTACCTCAATCGCGGCTGGCAGCTACAGGCGAACGCCGAGCCGGAGCATGTGGTGCTGAGATTCAGCAAGAGCTGGGCGAAATGGATCTCCGGCTGCAAGTTTCACCCGAACCAGAAGATGACAGAGCAGGAAGACGGATCGCTCCTGTTCGAGGTGACGGTGGCCGGAGTCGAGGAGATCAAGCACTGGATACTGGGGTTCGGCGACCGCGTCGAGGTGGTCGAACCGGCAAGCCTGCGCGAGGCGATCGCCGAGACCTGCGCGCGCATGGCTGCGATGTACGACGATTGACTCAGGAGCTCCGAGACAGCTTCGTAGAGAGGGACGTGCAGTAACCACATGAAGACGGCAGCGTGCATTGCGGCGGCTCTGACAGCCTGTATGATCAGCGCGTACGCGGACTCGGGACCATCACGGCGGCTGTTCAGATTCGAGACCAGACGCGACTTCGCGGCGATGTTCTGCTCCGGCGCGAAGTGGGACTCATCCGCGAACGGCATCGTCTTCCGCGAGAAGAACGCGCCCGCGGACGAGAAGGGCATCCCGATGGGCAGGATCGAGTCGGGAGACCTCGAGCCGGGTTTCGGATTCGACGAGGTCGTGCTCTCGTGGAATGCCGACACGCCGCCGGGGAGCTACCTCAAGATCTACGTCCAGGTCCGGAGCGGCGAGGTCTGGAGCCGGTGGTTCTGCTACGCGATATGGAACCGGGACAACATCCCCATGAAGCGCATGAGCGTGCGGGGGCAGAGCGACCACATCGCGTCCCTGCGGGCGGACATACTATACCTCAGGCGGCCCGGTGATGCGGTCCGGGTATCCGCCAGTCTCTGCTCGGCTGAGGGAGCCGTCTACCCAACGCTCAAGTCGCTGACGGTCCACGTCATGGACACGAAGGCTGCCTTGCCCCGCGCCCGCGCGAGGAAGGATGTGTGGGGGAAGGACCTGGACGTGCCGCAGCTTTCCCAACTCAGCGTGCCGGACGGCGGGCGGTTCTGCAGCGCGACCTCGACCGCGATGGCCCTGAGCTACTGGGCGCAGGAACTCAACCGGCCCGACCTGACGTGCGGCGTCCAGCAGGCGGTGGACGGGATATACGACATCGGCTGGGGCGGCACGGGCAACTGGACATTCAACACCGCGTTCGCGGGCGAATACGAGGGAATCCGGGCGATCGTCACGAGGTTTGACAGCCTTAGCGACATAGAGCAATGGATCGCGGCGGGGGTCCCGGTCATCGTGAGCCTGGACTACAACAAGCTGCGGGCAAGAGACACGACCGAGCGTTCCGGCCACCTGATGCTGGTGCGCGGGTTCACGGCCGGAGGAGAGGTCATCCTCAACGACCCCGCTACGAGGCTCGATCTCGGCAGGAGCGGGCGGGTCGTCTACAGCCGCGAGGCCCTCGAGGCGTCATGGCTGAAGAACCCCGGCTCCTGGGGGACGGTCTACCTGGTCTATCCCGAGGGATGGAAGATCCCCCGCAATCGGTGGTAGGGGTTCGCTCTTCGCACTTCCGCGGCTCTTGCCTTTTGGGATCGAACCTGCTATACTATGTCGTCCGGTCCTAAGCTTGACCCGTTTCCTGAGCCGACTGGCTTCGGCTCGCTCAGTTTCAGATGACATTTGGGGGGAAGACCATTGCCGAATATCAAGTCCGTAATCAAGGACGTCAAGAAGTCCCGGGAACGCCGGGATCGCAACGTCGCGACCAAGTCGAAGATCAAGACCTTCGTCAAGAAAGCTCACTCGGTCTTCGAGGACGGCGATCCCGAGGCGAAAGCTAAGGTCGTTTCGGCGGCCGAGAGCGTCATAGACAAGGCCGCCGAGAAGGGCATCATCCACAAGAACGCCGCCGCGCGGCGAAAGTCGAGGCTCATGCGCGCCGCGAACAAGACCCAGTCGGACTCATAGTCTTCAGCAGAACCTGACCTTCATCGAGCCCGGATATCCTCGTGGTGTCCGGGCTTTGTTGCGTCAGGCCCGGATCTACCCGACGAAGGAAGCGGCGATCGGCGGTGGCCGGGACGGACTCCGTCAGGGCGGTCGCTGAGCGGAAGGTCAGGTTCTACCAGGCCCGGATGCGCGGGTTCATCAAGGACACCGGGCGGTTGAGGCAGAGGGATAGGGAGCGGTTTGTTGTGCCAAGGTCTCGGAGCCTTGGATTGCCATACGAGGCGGCTCCCAACTCAGCGATTGACAGAGAGAATGAACATGGTACAATAGTACAGAGGCGCGTCTATGGTGCGGACGGGAGACCCGTCAGAGATATTGACCTGACCGCTCATGGCAAGCCGAAGACGCACAGAGTAGTACCGCATGTACATGACTGGATTGACGGCGAACGACAGCGCGAATGGAGAGACCTGACAAAGAGCGAGAAGCGATCGCTTGGGATAGACTGATGATCATACATCCGTTCCCTGAAGGCGACGAATACGAGAGCGTGCAGGAGATGGTCGATCAGATCAAGATCGGCATCGAGATAGAGTTCAAGTTCGCCGGCAAGGAGTGGGCGATCTTGCCGCAGGTTGGCAACTACTGCATCTATGAGAAGCACAACGAGGAGTCGTACCGCGAGTTTGCTACGATCGAGGAGATGCTCGACGGCTACAAGTTCGACGGCAAGCCGCTTCGGGATGTGGTTACAGATTTGAAGGTGATCTGGCACTAACCCAGCAGTGCAAGTAACGTGACATCGAGCCTTCCCGGCTGGTACGGGAGGGCTTTTTGTATGGGCTGGTGAGCGCGGAATTCTCACCAGATGATACAGCCGACGGGCTCTAAGCGGGAGGTTTGGGACATGGTACTGAGGTCTGACGAATGGCGGGCCTTCTTCGACGCGGAGGACGGCGGGGGCAAGGGCTCCGGCGGTTCATCCGGCGGAGGCGGCGGTAGCAGCAACCAGAACGCCACTGGGGGCGGGGGGAACGACGCCG
>JAGONM010000026.1:44776-53025 GCA_017993055.1 Armatimonadota bacterium | reverse complement strand
GAGAAGCGCGAGTAATATCACCCCCGTTGTTCTTACGGCTTGCACTTCGATGCCCTCCCGGTGCATGGCGAATGTGCGCTGCTACCCTGCTTTGACAAACAGGCGTGCCGATTTGTTCCAATGCATATCTTGCAAGAATCGTGCCAAAACGAGGGTCTGTGATGAAAGACGTGGAAGGTGGAGGGGCGCTTGCGCCCGATGCCTCGACGCGCTAGAATCATCGCAGGAGGCACACCATGATCATCGCAATGAGGGCCGACGCATCGGCCGAAGAGATAAGCCTCGTCATCGAGCGCATCACCTCCCACGGCATGACCGCGCTCAACCTGCCCGGCGGCGACCGGACCGTCATCGGGGTCGCAAGCTCGATCCCCGCGGACCTCAGGGAGCCGCTCACGGACGCGCTCCAGGCGCTGCCCGGGGTGGACCACATCACCCACGTCAGCCGCATCTACAAGCTCGCATCCAGGGAGTTCCACGCGTCGGACACCGTTGTCAATGTGAAGGGTGTGGAGATCGGCGGCAACCGAGTGGCGGTGATGGCGGGCCCGTGCGCCGTCGAGAGCCGGGAGCAGCTCGCGGCGGCGGCTGAGGCGGTCAAGGGCGCGGGCGCGCGAATCCTCCGCGGCGGCGCGTACAAGCCCCGCACCTCGCCCTACGCCTTCCAGGGCCTCGGGGAGGAAGGGCTGAAGCTCCTGAAGGAGATCGGCGCGGCGGTCGGGATGCCGACGATCACGGAAGTCATGGACCAGCACGACGTGGACGTGGTGGCCGAGCACGCGGACATCCTGCAGATAGGCGCGCGCAACATGCAGAACTTCCCGCTCCTGGTGGCGGTCGGGCGCACGAGGCATCCCATCGTGCTCAAGCGCGGGCCGAGCGCGACGATAGACGAGCTGATGCTCTCCGCCGAGTACGTCCTCAACCAGGGCAACCAGAGCGTGATCCTCTGCGAGCGGGGCGTCCATCCGCTCGACCGGACCTACCTGCGGAACACGCTCGACCTCTCCGCCGTGCCGCTCATGAAGTCAATCTCGCACCTGCCGGTGATCGTGGACCCGAGCCACTCGACGGGCGACTGGCGGTTCGTGGCCTCGATGAGCCGGGCGGCGGTGGCGGCGGGAGCGGACGGGCTGCTGATCGAGGTGCACCCGGACCCGAAGGCGGCGCTCTGCGACGGCCAGCAGTCGCTCAAGCCTGAGACCTTCGCGGCGCTGATGGAGAGCCTCGGGGCGGTCGCGCGGGCGGTCGGTCGCAGCGTCTGACCGTTAGGGGCAGGGGACGAGCGGTCGAAGAGCGGGCGTCATGCCGGACTCGATCCGGTATCCATCCGCGTCCGTGGATCCTGAATCGAGTTCAGGATGACGGCCTTGGCGGCACACGGCACAAGAACCGACAGCCCTGAGTGCTCGGAGCGAAGCGGAGAGTGTATCGAAGGGCGCGGGAAGCAGAACCCCCTCGGCCCGGAGGCCGGTCCCCCTTGGTAAGGGGGACAGCGGTTTTAGCTCCCCTCCTTATCAAGGAGGGGGTTGGGGGAGGTTCCGGGAGGCCGTCCTTCGATGCAGGACCGGCGGGTCTGGTCACCCATCACCTATCACTCATCACTCTCCCCCGCCTCCATCCGGCACACCGGGCAGATACCGTCCGGGTCGTTCTGGAGGGTCCCGCAGACCGCGCACTCCGTCCACCCGTGGGCGCGCCTCCACTTCTCGATGCGGATCGCGGTCTCGAGGAGGGTCCTCGTCCCCGCCGGGAGTTCCGGGGCGGACTCCATGTAGGCGTCAAGCTCGGCGCTCTCCTCGTCGGTCAGGCGGACTCCCTCCAGGTCGAACTCCTCCTCGCCGGGGACCGGGGTGGTCTTTCGCGGCCTGGCGACCCTGCCCTGCCTGAGGATGATCTTCTTCACCGCCTTGCCGCCGATCCGGGCGTTCAGCCGGTTGACGATGTCCGCCGTGTGGAAGGTCAGCTCGTTCGCCCAGACGGGGCTCTTCACGTTCACGAAGAGGTTGCCGTACTCGATGAACTCCGGCTGGGCGGCGGCGGCTACCTGGTCGCCCACGACCTCGTCCCAGACCATGAGCGCCCTCTGCTCCATGAGCTTGTCTTCGAGCTTGAGGGACTTGAGCGAGTCGCCGATGAACTGAGCCAGCCCCTCCATGCCCCTGTTTATCCGCATAGGAAATCCACCTCCGATCGGTGAGCGGTTGCCGGACGCGACCCGCTGTCCCCCTTGCCAAGGGGGACCGGCCTCCGGGCCGAGGGGGTTCTGCCGAACAGAAACCGACAGCCCTGAGTGCGACTGTGAATCAGAGGATGCGTCGAACGGTAACTATGCAGGAGGCCTGCAGAGCTTGCAGGGCTTCTTGCCAGCGAATCTGGCTTCCCGATAATGCCCAAAGAACTGCAAGTCAGTCCTCGCCAGGCTGACCCTCGAGCACCCAATGGCGTGGTAGCAATCGCCACTTGGGAACGCGACGAGCCGCATGAGGTTGTCCTGCAAGAAGTCAATGACAAGTATCGTCTTCAACGAGTTGGCCGCTGTTCCGTATTCCAGATCTGCGCCGTGGAGTACAGAATGTCGGTTAAGGGAGAGGATTACCTCATCGCCATGCTCCCACTCGTGTAGCACCTCTTCGATCAGGTACTGCAGCAGCGCACGCTCTATTGAGGTGCTGCTTAGCATTGACTCTGCGTAGCGTTTGAGCTCCCGAAACGGTACACGGCCCTTCTGGTGTCCATGGCGCTCGAGAATCATACCTTCTATGTGGGGAAGCATGGTGGGGATCGAAACCCAGTAGCTACCTGCGATATGGGCTTCGACAGCCTGCCGCAATGCGGGTATTCGTCTCGACAACCACTTCTTCCCTTGCCACCCGGCCACCATAAGACGCAGATGCTTCTCATCGTACTTCTGCTCTAGAAGGTATTCCTCAATCAAGCAGCGGGCTTTGTCCTTATCTTGCGCCTGGTATGTCCGTACTATGTAGCCTGCGTCAGCGACGTCCAGAGCTCCATGTATCGGCCATTTCAGCTCATACATCGCAGACATGGCTTCTCCCAGCAGCCCGAAACCTCTGGCGAAGGCCTCGGAAAGTTGGCGCACCACATCAGAGAACTGCCTCCTCCTGTCACGCCTTCTCTGATCAGCCATAGTCTTACTCCTGTCAGGGCCTAGATCCCCAAGCTCCCCTGCGCACGGTGTCGAGGCAGATGAAGAACCCCTCATATCTTGACCTTACTGGCTCACGATATGGCTAGGTCAGTAGCGAGCGAATGTGGTCTTCGCTCAGAGGCTCCCTATAGTCCACGACGATAAGCTTTACACCGCGAAGTGCGCACAACTGCACCTTCCGCAGGTCTCGTCGCTGGACTTGCTCTAGGGCCTTCCTACCGCCCCAGAACTCCACTGGATGAAAGTGCTGCGCCCCCTGGTATTCAAAGCCGATCTTCAGGCATGGAATGTACACGTCCATCTCCAATCCATCCAGCCAATCAGGTCTGTGATGGAAGAGCACCTCGTGCTCTGAGAACATGCGTTTGACTATATAGAACAACTGGGTTTCGCTAACCCACCCTTCGCCAACCTTCCTGAAGCCGAAATCCTGTCTGGCGATATTCTCTATCTTCTTGGTGAAGGCCCTTCTCATCGACTGTGCTCTGCTGCGTCGGTCGATCATTGCCACCGCATCTTCCGTGCGGACATTCCTCCAGTACGTCGGTTCATCATCAGGAATATCAGCTCGCTTAGGCCCAGAGGCAAGTTCCATCAACTTGTCCAGCTCTCGCCGATACTCCCTCTCAGCTAGAAGTACTTCGTCTATCTCCGTTTGGTATTCCGGCGGACAGGTGTCGCGCAGATAGCGATCTCCCGTAGGCAGAATCCCGAGGCGAAGATACGCCTGCCGGACATACCATCCGTAGAACTGAACAAAGCGCGTCCCATACATTTCATCGCAGTAGCGCAAAGTCGGTGTTGCCACATTACACCGGTGACAGATACCGCTGGCAAAACTGATCGGAAAGGGTCCCTTCGCATCCCATGTGCTTAGCTTGTCGGCAATCACTTTGGGGAAGTAGTGGTTATGTTCATATTCACGACTTGCCTGAAGGACGCGGTCGGGCGCCAGACGATACAGATTCTCAACGGCAGACTGCGTGCAAGCACACAATACCGGTGCAGAGTCTTCGTCCGCAGCGAAGCCGAAGAATGTACCATAAATATGGGGGTAGTATATGACGGGCAGAGGCATTCGTTCTCTGACTGTAGCCCCTAATGAGACTCGTGGCAAGAGACTTCTACTCCGTGGATTATGCTGACGCCGCAATTCGACCCCACCCCCGGTTCCTCTGCGTCAAGTACGCCATGCAACAACGCACCATTCATCCTGGCGATAGTTGTGCAAGAGTGAGAGGGGAGTGCCGCTGGTACACACCGTCTCCAATCCTCGCCTCGTTGAACAGTAGTTCGAGGTGGAGCAGGTCCACCGACTCGTCCGTCACGTGCCCCGGCGCGTTCGTCAGGTTGTCACAATGGCAGAGCGCGTTCCTCGTTAACAGGGATGTTCAGCGGCGGAGGGGCGGTTTCCTGCCGGGTGGGTCGGGATCAGAACCTCCCCCAGCCCCTCCTTGATAAGGAGGGGAGCCGGATGTGCTGTCCCCCTTGCCAAGGGGGACCGGCCTCCGGGCCGAGGGGGTTCTGCTTCCCAGCCGCCCTTCGATACACTCTCCGCTTCGCTCCGAGCACTCAGGGCTGACGGTGTGTGTCGCATGTGGTGCCGGCGTCACCCTGAACGACGTGTCGTCATCCTGAACTCGATTCAGGATCCAGGCCTCCGGATGGATGCTGAGTCAAGCTCAGCATGACGGCGCGGCGGCGGCATCCGGCATGACGGCTCTCACTCCTCACCCATCCCTTACCCCGCCGCCCGCGACCTCGAAAACCGTCCCCGCCTTCACGAGATCCTCCCCAAGGAACCTCAGGCTCGCCGTCGTCGCGAGCGTCTGGCACCGGCCCACCGTCATCTCGAACACGTGCGCGCGCCGCTCCTCGTCGAGGTCGGTCATCACGTCGTCCAGCAATACTATCGGCGGCTCCCCGGCGGCCTCCTCCATCATCTCCAGCTCCGCCAGGCGCAGGCTCAGGGCGGCCGTCCTCTGCTGGCCCTGTGAGCCGTAGGTCCGCACGTCAACGTCGTTCGCCGAGATCAGCATGTCGTCCCTCTGAGGCCCCGCGAGCGTGACCCCCCGCCGAAGTTCCTCCGCGCGCACCTCGGCCAGCCTCTCCGCGAACCGCTCGGATATCTCCGCCTGGGACCGGCCCTCCGTCCGCCCGATGCTCGGCCTGTACTCGATCTCGAGCCGCTCCCCGCCGTCCGTGAGGCGGGCGTGGATGCCCCGGGCGAGGTCCGCCGCCCTCTCGAGGAACGCCAGCCGCCGCTCGATGATCTGCGAGCCGTACAGCACCAACTGCTCGTCGAGCGCGTCGAGGACCCCGTCGCAGACCCTCCTCCGGGAGAGGTCGCGCAGGTGCGTGTTCCGCTGTTCCAGCACCTTCCTGTAGCTTGCGAACAGGTGGCAGTACTGCGGCTGGATCTGGCTGATCTCCAGGTTGAGGAACCTGCGCCTGACCGACGGCTCCCCGGCGGCGATCTCCAGGTCCTGCGGCCCGATGAATAGCGCGTTCGCCTGGCCGAGCAGCTCGGATATCTTCGTGAGGCGGACGGTGTTCACCCGGATCTGCTTCTTCTCGACCCGCCCGATGGAGACGTCTATCTCGATGTCGTTCTGCTCCCGCCGGGCGATCTCGCCCCGAACTCGCGCGCATCCGGACTCCCACCGGATCATCTCCGTGTCCCGGCCGGCGCGCCACGACCGCCCGGTTGCCAGCAGGTAGACCGCCTCCAGAAGGCTCGACTTCCCCTGCGCGTTCTTCCCGGAGAATATGTTCAGGCCCTGCCCGGGACGAAACGCGAGCTCCTCATAGCATCTGAAGTTCTGCAGGCTCAGCGACTCGATGTGCATCTCAGGCGACCAGGGCGTCCTTCCCGGGGAAATCAACGCTCCGGAATCCCGGGACGATAGGGAATTTATATCCGGTGGTAGTTGTAGTACAGGGCTGTGGATTCTGTTGATAACTCGGCATGTCAACCTCTTCCGAAGGGTAGCCCCGGCAACCTTCACGCGAGCAGAGTTGTACACCGCGAATGTTCAAAACTGAGGCTGAAACTGTCAACGAAGGGCGGCCGGCATGTTGATGGAACCGTCGGTTTCCCCGGCGAAAAGTTGTTCACAAAACTATCAACAACACCCACCCTGAGTTATCAACAATCTTTTCCGCGAGAGCGCGGGCCGGCGGCTCAGTACCGTCCGGCGCGCAGTTCCTCCGCGAGCCGGTCCACCCGGTTCCTGAAGTCCCCGTCTTCGTCCAGCAGCTCCTTGACGTGGGCGCAGGCGTGCACCACGGTGGCATGGTTCCTGCCGCCGAACGCCTTTCCGATGCCCTCCAGCGGGAAGGCGGTAAGTTCCCTGCAGAGATACATCGCCGCATGGCGCGGGGTGACGATCTCCTTCTTGCGCGAGGCGCTCGTGAGGTCCTCGACCGCCACGCTGAACGACTCCCCGGTGAGCCGGAGGATCGCGTCTATGCTTATCTGGGAGCACCGCCTCTGCAGAAGGTACCGCTCGACGAGACCCCTGGCGACGGCCTTCGTGAGCCGCTTCCTCATGAGCGAGCCGTGCGCGACCACGGTTATGAGCGCCCCCTCGAGCGCGCGCACGTCCGTCTGGATCAGGGCGGCGATCTCCATGAGCACCTCGTCCGGCACCCGCGCATCCTCGGACTCGGCCTTCTTCTGCAGGATCGCGAGCCGCGTCTCCAGGTCCGGCGGCGCGAGGTCGGCCACCAGCCCGGCCTCGAAACGGGAGCGCAGGCGGTCGTCTATAGGCTTCAGGTCCTTCGGCGGGCTGTCGCTGGTGATCACGATCTGCTTGCCGGTCTGCTGAAGGGTGTTGAACGTGTGGAAGAACTCCTCCTTCGTGCGCTCCTTGCTCACGAGGAACTGAACGTCGTCGAGCAGCCAGTAGTCCACCTTGCGGTGCCTGGTGCGGAAGCTCTCGGACTGGCGGTCGCGCAGGGAGGCGACGAACTGCGACGTGAACGTCTCGCCGGAGAGGTAGGCGACCTCCTTGCCGGAAAGGCGGGTCAGGACGTAGTGCGCGATCGCGTGGAGCAGGTGCGTCTTCCCCAGGCCGGGGCCGCCGTAGATGAAGAGCGGGTTGAACACCTTGCCGGGCTTCTTGGCGACGGCCATGCACGCGGCATGGGCGAACCGGTTGCAGTCGCCGATCACGAAGCTGTCGAAGTCGAGCCTCTCGTTCAGCGGCTCGGACATCGGGCTGACGACGCTCTTCGCGGGGGCCTTGGCGGGTTCTTTCTGGGGCTGGCTCTCGGGCGCCGGCGCCTGCTCGGTGTCCGCCACGAAGGCCGGCTCGACCGGGCCTCCCAGCGCCTCGCTCAGGGCGGCCCTGACGGCGTCCGCGCTCTTGTTGAGGAACGCGACGGCGAGGTCCCCGCGTGCGGCGACGGTCAGCTTGCCGTCCTTCAGGGAGAGGGGCCTTGCGGTGCGGAAGAAGCTCTCGAAGGTGGGCTTGTTGATCTCCGTTTCGAGCTTCACGAGGGCCTTGTCCCAGGCCTGTCTGAAGGCCGCGATGCCGTCTTCGTCGCCCAGATGCAGCTGCTCCGCCAACTCCCTTGCCTCCCGAACACCATTGGTGGGATCCGCCGGCCCGTGTACCCCCGGGCCTGGCCCGCACATTATAGCAAATCCGCCCGGCGGTGGTAAGGGGTCATTTTCGCGGATGCGGGATGGCGGCGCACGCCACAAGAACCGAAAGCCCTGGGCGCTCGGAGCGGAGCGGAGAGTGTATCGAAGGGCGTTCTTGGCGCTCGCCCCCGTCGTCATGCCGGACTCGATCCGGCATCCAGAGTGATGGATCCTGAATCGAGTTCAGGATGACACCCGTCCTACCTCAGACAAAGACCGAAAGCCCTGAGTGCTCGGAGCGGAGCGGAGAGTGTATCGAAGGGCGTTCTTGGCGCTCGCCCCCGTCGTCATGCCGGACCCGATCCGGCATCCAGAGGAATGGATCCTGAATCGAGTTCAGGATGACGGGGCGTTGCGTCCGACAGAAACCGTCAGCCCTGAGTGCTCGGAGCGAAGCGGAGAGTGTATCGAAGGGCGTTCTTGGGG
>JAGONM010000026.1:37817-44676 GCA_017993055.1 Armatimonadota bacterium | reverse complement strand
CGATCCGGCATCCAGAGGAATGGATCCTGAATCGAGTTCAGGATGACGGGGCGTTGCGTCCGACAGAAACCGTCAGCCCTGAGTGCTCGGAGCGAAGCGGAGAGTGTATCGAAGGGCGTTCTTGGGGCACGCCACCCGCCGTCATGCCGGACTCGATCCGGCATCCAGAGGAATGGATCCTGAATCGAGTTCAGGATGACGGCCACCTTTCACCGGTCACTCACCACTCATCACTCATCACCCCCTCGCGGGGCGTCCGGCTATTGCCATCCCCCGCCGGGCTGTGGTATAATCCGCATCTATGGAGGTAGCCGGATTTGCCTAAGAGAACGTTTCAACCCAAAGTAAGGCGCCGCGCGCGCGTCCACGGCTTCATGTCGCGGATGGCGACGGCCGGCGGCCGGAAGATCATCAAGGCGCGCCGCGCCAAGGGCCGGGCGAAGCTCACCGTCTGAGCGTCCCGTCCTCCCTGGAGAGGGTGGGCGGCGCCCGCGGCCCATTCCCTCGCTCTCCCATTCTCCCCAGGGGGGATGATTCGGAGGATCGGATGCTGCCCAGGGACCGGAGGCTCACCGCCCGCCGCGACTTCAGGACCGTCTACTCGAGCGGCAGGGCGTTCACGAACAGGCTCCTGGTGCTGAGGGCGCTCCGAAAGAACAGCGCTCATCTCGCCCGGTTCGGTTTCTCGTCCAGCTCCAAGATGGGCAACGCGGTGCTGAGGAACCGGATGTCGAGGCTTCTGCGAGAGTCCGTGCGGTCGCTGTCGGGAAATATTCGCGAGACCGGGTTCGACGCGGTGATCATCGCGCGGCCGGCGGCGCGGTCGGCGGCTTTCGCTCAGATGAGAGATGCCGTGGAGGACCTGCTGGGCAAAGCGGGGCTCATGGAGAGCCGGGACTGACGGGAGCGGGTCCGAGCGGGGGACTAGATTGCGGCACGTCTTAGTGTTCCTGATACGTGTCTACCAGAAAGCGTCCAGGTTCAAGCCGAGGACCTGCCGATATCAGCCCAGTTGCTCAGAGTACGCGGCTCAGGCGATACTGAAGCACGGCCTGATAAGAGGCGTCGGCATGGCGGCCTGGCGCATACTCCGTTGCAATCCCTGGAGCGCCGGGGGAGACGACCCGGTGCCCGACCCCATGCGCTGAACGCCCTTCGACGGACCCGCCCGAGCGCTCGTGTTCGGAGAGTAGTGATTCGTAATGAGTGATTGGTGATGGGCGGCGGTCGCATCGGTCCCACCCGTCCCATCCGTCCCACCGGGAGTGACCGGCATCCGGCATGCCATACTCGAGGAGACAATGAACCGTTCATACAGCACGTGGATTCTGATGATCGCCATGATGGCGCTCTGGTTTTTCGTCATCTTTCCCCGCATGCAGCCTCAACCCGCGCCCGCGCCCGCGCTGGAGATGCTCCAGCAGGCCCGCGAGCAGGAGGCGAAGGCCGGCGGTGACGAGCAGAAGCTGAAGGAAGCGATCGGCGCCTACAACAAGGTCGCCGGCGCCCACAAGGGCACCGAGCAGGCCGCCGACGCCAAGCTCCAGGTCGCCATCATCCAGGAGACGAAGCTCCACGAGGGCGTCAAGGCGACGCAGTCATACCAGGCCGTCATCAAGCAGTACGGCCGCACCGAGTTCCGCGCCGCCACCACCGCCGAGAAGCGCCTGAAGGAACTCAAGCAGACCACCGACGAGAAGAACCGCGCCCATCCGCTCTACAAGTTCTTCGACTTCTTCGTGAAGCTGACCGGCAGCAGCCCGTCCTACAGCTATTTCATCGCCCTGGTGCTCGTCACGTTCATCTTCAAGCTCATGGTGACGCCGCTCACGCGCGCGCAGTTCAAGAGCATGCGCCAGATGCAGAAGCTCCAGCCGATGATCAAGGAGCTTCAGGAGAAGTACAAGGGCGACCAGAAGACCATCGGCGAGAAGACGATGGAGATCTACAAGGAGCAGGGCGTCAACCCGTTCAGCAGCTGCCTGCCCCTGCTCGTCCAGCTCCCCGTGCTCTACATGCTCTACTGGATGGTGCGGCTATACGAGTACCAGTTCAGGCAGGCAGGCTTCCTGTGGATCGGCAGCAGCCTCGCCGACCGCTTCCCGGGGATCGTCGGCGCGAACCTCGCCCAGCCGGACATCCCCCTGCTCGTCCTCTACACCGTCAGCATGATCATCTCTCAGAAGATGACGGTGATGGATCCGAGCCAGGCCCAGCAGCAGAAGTTCATGGCGTACACGATGCCGGTGCTCTTCGCCTTCATCTTCAAGGACTTCCCGTCGGCGTTCATGCTCTACTGGCTGGTGTTCAACATAATCAGCACCACCCAGCAGTACCTCATCATGCGCAAGCCGGAGGCGGCGGTCGCGGGCGCGGAAGCGGGCGCCCCGGGTTCCGCCCCGCCTCTCAAGCTGGCGGAGGAACTGCAGAAGAAGGCCGCCGCCAAGCCCTCGCAGGGCCCGCGCCGCAAGCGGAAGAAGTGACGGGCGGAGCCGCCCCCCTCCTTGTCAAGGAGGGTTCCGGGAGAGGCCGTCCTTCGATACACGCGCCGGAGCGCGCACTCAGGACTAGCGGGGTTTACTTTTGGAACAGAGAATCCGTCAGCCCTGAGTGCTCGGAGCGAAGCGGAGAGTGTATCGAAGGGCGCGGGGAGGCAGAACCCCCTCGGCCGGGAGGCCGGTCCCCCTTGGTAAGGTGGACAGCAGAGAGCCCCCTCCTTGTCAAGGAGGGGCCGGGGGAGGTTCCGGGAGATGCCCCGGGAAGGCAGAACCCCCTCGGCCGGGAGGCCGGTCCCCCTTGGTAAGGGGGACAGCAGAGAGCCCCCTCCTTATCAAGGAGGGGCTGGGGGAGGTTCCGAGAGACCCGTCGGCATGAGATTCCGATCGGCCCGCGGAGGGCCGGTCCAGGCAACATCAGGGGGTAACAACCGAATGACAAGCGTCGAACAGACCGGAAAGACCGTCCAGGATGCCACCGACAAGGCCCTGAAGGAACTCGGAGTCACCGAAGACGAAGTGAACGTCGAGATCATCGAGGAAGGGGCCCGCGGTTTCCTCGGCATCGGGCAGGCTTCCTCCCGCGTGAGGGTCACCCTCAAGCGCAAGCCCGCCGAACAGCCCGCCGCTCCGCCCGAGCCGAGGCCCGAGCGGTCCCGCCCGCCCAGGCAGAGCCGGGAGCGCGCCCCGAGGCCCGCCCCGGAGCCGAGGCAGAAGCCCGCTCCGCCCGAACAGAGGCCCGCGCCCGCCCCGAGGCCGCCCAGGGAGCAGAGGGCCGACAGGCCGGCCCCCGCCCCGCCCGCGGAGCAGAGAGCGCCCTCCGAGCCGCCGACCGAAGAGACGATGCGCGCCGCCGCCGAGCTGAGCGTCGCGACTTTGAAGCGCATCGTGGACAGCATCGAGGACGGAGCCGAGGCGAAGGTCAAGAGTTCGCAGGACGGCCAGCTCGTGCTCGAGGTCAGGTCCGGCGACCCCGCCGCAATCATCGGCAGGCACGGTCAGACGATAGACGCCATCCAGTACCTCGTCGGCGTCACTACCAACAGGCGCATGCCGGAGAAGGTCCGCATCGTCGTTGACGTGGAGGGGTACCGCGAGCGGCGGGAGGAGGACCTCCGCGCCCAGGCGGTCAGCCTCGCGGAGCAGGTGAAGGGCTCCGGCGAGGAGGCGGTCTTCGGCCCGCTCCCTCCGAACGACCGGCGCATCATGCACACCGCGCTCGCCGACGACCCGGACGTGTACACCTACAGCGAGGGCGAGGAGCCCGAGCGCTGCGTGGTCATCTCGCCGAAGAAGTAGGGGTGAGGGGCAGTGATCGGTGACCGGTGACCGGCCCCGGTAGTCCTGAGTGCGCGCTCCGGCGCGGTCCTGAACTTGATTCAGGAGAAGGACGGTGGCACAGGCCAGAACGCCCTTCGATACACTCTCCGCTTCGCTCCGAGCACTCAGGGCTGACGGTTTCGGGGGAGTGGCCGGTCATCAGTAACCAGTAATCAGTGAGCGGTTACCGGAAGGGAACCCGCTAGTCCTGAGTGCGCGCTCCGGCGCGTGTATCGAAGGACGGTGGCATCCGTCCTATCCGTCCCGTCCGAGCGCCAGACCCATGTTCGCAGACGAAACCATCTCCGCCATAGCGACCCCGATCGGCGAGGGGGGCATCTCCGTCGTCCGCGTCAGCGGCCGGCTCGCCCTCCGGATCGCCGCGCGCATATTCGCGGGAAGCTCCGACCTCCCGCTCGAGGCCTACCCGACCCACACCGCCCACCACGGCGCCATCGTGGACCCGCAGTCCGGCGAGAGCCTGGACGACGGCGTTTTGACCGTCTTCCGCGCGCCGAGGAGCTACACCGGCGAGGACTCCGTCGAGATAAGCTGTCACGGGGGGCTCGTGCCGACCCGCAGGGTGCTGGAGGCCGCGCTCCGGGCGGGCGCGCGCATCGCCGAGCCGGGCGAGTTCACCAAGCGCGCGTTCCTGAACGGCAGGCTCGACCTCGCGCAGGCGGAGGCCGTCCTCGACATCATCCGCGCCCGCACCGACGAGTCGCTCCGCGTCGCCCGCAGGCAGATGGAAGGCGCGCTCTCATCGCAGATCCGCGCCCTCCGCGAGGACCTCCTCGGCATCATGGCCCGCATCGAGGCCGCCATTGACTTCCCGGACGACGTGGAGGACATCCCGCCGGAGGAGGTCGCCCCCGCGCTCCACGACGCCATCAGCCACGTCGCCGGCCTGCTCGACACCGCCTCCTGCGGCAAGGTCTACCGGGAGGGCGTCCAGGCCGTCATCGTCGGCCGTCCGAACGTCGGCAAGTCGTCGCTCCTGAACGCGCTCGTCCGGGAGAGCCGCGCCATCGTCACGCCGGTCCCCGGCACCACGCGAGACGTCATCGAGGAGACGGTCAACATCCGCGGCATCCCGGTTCGGGCGGTAGACACGGCCGGCATCAGGCCGACCTCGGGCGTCGTCGAGAAGGCCGGCATCGAGCGCACCCACCGCATGATCGAGCAGGCCGACCTGGTGATAGCGATGCTCGACGCCTCCAAGGGACTCTCCCGGGCCGACAAGGACCTGCTCCGCACGCTCTCGCCCTCGCCGGTATCCCAAGCCGCCCCGCCCCCAGGCCCTTCACGCCTGCTCATCGTCGTCAACAAGACTGACCTCCTGCGCGGCGACGACGCGGAGGCCCTGCTCGGCGAGGTGCGCGCGTGGGCGGGGAAGAACGTCCCCGGCGGCCCGCCGGTGATCGGGACGGCGGCGCCGTCGAACGAGGGGATAGCCGAACTGGAGGAACTGATCGCGGAGGCGGTGATGTCCGGCGGGGTGGCCTGCGCCGAGGGGGCCGTCGTCAGCAACGTGCGCCACAGCCGCGCGCTCGAGGAGGCGAGGCTCTCGCTCCAGCACTGCCTGCGGACGGTCGAGTCGGCCCTGCCGATGGATTTCGTGAGCATAGACCTGCGGGCGGCGGTGGACTCGCTCGGGAAGATCACCGGCGAGACGGCGACGGAGGACGTGATAGACCGCATCTTCGCGGACTTCTGCATCGGGAAGTAGGGGCCGGGCTCCTCCTGCGCGAGGGGGGGTCGTTTCCGAGCGACTCCGAAACCGCAAAAAAGGCCGGGTCGCTCGGAAAAATTCTGATCTCGAAAGGAGGAGGAACGGGGGTGCTCGGCGAAAAAAGAAGCGTCCGCGGGGGAGTCGCTCGGAAAAACCGCGTTTTGAGCGTGGGCTTTGAGCGTGAGTCGGGCGATCCGTCAGAATGACCCTGATTCCCGCAAGGGAATTGAAACACGGCTGCACGAATTGTCAGGCTCTCAGGCGTTGGTAGTCAGAATGACCCTGATTCCCGCAAGGGAATTGAAACCTGATGAGGTCCAGCGCGACGGCCTTGTCCGCCGACGCCGTACGTCAGAATGACCCTGATTCCCGCAAGGGAATTGAAACAGGAGATGGGCATAAACCGGTTCGCGGCGTGGAAAATGTCAGAATGACCCTGATTCCCGCAAGGGAATTGAAACACCGTGCTGTCCAGTTGCGATAGTCGGAACGGTTGTCACCAGTCAGAATGACCCTGATTCCCGCAAGGGAATTGAAACAAAAAAGGAAACGCGCCTTCGTGCGCGCATTGCAGTCAGAATGACCCTGATTCCCGCAAGGGAATTGAAACGCATCCCTGCTTGTTGCCGCCGGATAGAGCCGGTGACACGTCGGTCAGAATGACCCTGATTCCCGCAAGGGAATTGAAACAGCGTGCGGCGGCTCGCTGTAGTTGTGACCAAACAGCACGACCGGTCAGAATGACCCTGATTCCCGCAAGGGAATTGAAACGGATGTCCTCAGAGCCGCCCTCATACAACTACTGGTGAGTCAGAATGACCCTGATTCCCGCAAGGGAATTGAAACAGCCGTGCCGCTCGATGGCCCGCAGAACCTCGTGCCACGCCGTCAGCGTCAGAATGACCCTGATTCCCGCAAGGGAATTGAAACCGCCCGTGCAGGCCGTCCCACACGTCACGCGCCTCTAGTCAGAATGACCCTGATTCCCGCAAGGGAATTGAAACCAAACTTCGTGACCAGTCTTGATACGTGCCTATAAACACGTCAGAATGACCCTGATTCCCGCAAGGGAATTGAAACTCTGTCGTTCGATATGCAACGCATCGTTCATACAGGCTACGGTCAGAATGACCCTGATTCCCGCAAGGGAATTGAAACTCTCTCTTCAGTTGTCGCCGCAGTTGTCGCCGCTGACTTGCGTCAGAATGACCCTGATTCCCGCAAGGGAATTGAAACTGCTAGCGTTGCTCGGCAGATTTCACTAGCAACCTGCCAGTCAGAATGACCCTGATTCCCGCAAGGGAATTGAAAC
>JAGONM010000026.1:0-37717 GCA_017993055.1 Armatimonadota bacterium | reverse complement strand
CGATACGCTGGGCTACTCAGGACGCCCTTCGATACACTCTCCGCTTCGCTCCGAGCACTCAGGGCTTTCGGTTCCTGTGCCGCGTGCCGCCAAGGGTGTCATCCTGAACTCGATTCAGGATCCATCCCTCTGGATGCCGGATCGAGTCCGGCATGACGGTTAGGGCGTGCCTCGAGAACGCCCTTCGATACACTCTCCGCTTCGCTCCGAGCACTCAGGGCTGTCGGTTTCTGTCGGACGCAACGCCCGGTCATCCTGAACTCGATTCAGGATCCATCCTTCTGGATGCCGGATCGGGTCCGGCATGACGGTTGGGGCGTGCCTCGAGAACGCCCTTCGATACACTCTCCGCTTCGCTCCGAGCACTCAGGGCTGACGGTGTTGTTTTGCCCGCTCCGAGCGCTCAGGGCTGTCGGTTTCTGTCGGACGCAACGCCCCGTCATCCTGAACTCGATTCAGGATCCATCCTTCTGGATGCCGGATCGGGTCCGGCATGACGGTGGGTGGCGTGCCTCGAGAACGCCCTTCGATACACTCTCCGCTTCGCTCCGAGCACTCAGGGCTGTCGGTGTTGTTTTGCCCGCTCCGAGCACTCAGGGCTGACGGTTTCTGTCGGACGCAACGCCCCGTCATCCTGAACTCGATTCAGGATCCATCCTTCTGGATGCCGGATCGGGTCCGGCATGACGGTTGGGGTGTGCCCCGAGAACGCCCTTCGATACACTCTCCGCTTCGCTCCGAGCACTCAGGGCTGTCGGTGTTGTTTTGCCCGCTCCGAGCACTCAGGGCCGGCGGCTCCGCTCACTCATCACCCACCCCCCACCACTCATCACTCATCACCCATCACCCATCACCCACCACTCATCACTCATCACCCACCACTCATCACCCATCACTCATCACCCACCACTCATCACCCATCACTCATCACCCATCCGACCCCTAAAGCCCGAAGAAAATCTTTCCGATAATCAAAAATGCTTGTACATTTCCGGGGATTTGTGGAAATAGGGGCCGGTTTCGAGGCGGAAAGGACGGAGGAGAATGGGTATGAGGATCATGTTCGTAGGATGCGGGCACCCGCCCGACCACCTGGCGAGCCACCCTGTCGGGTACACGCACGAGCTGGCGAAGCGCCTCCTGGCGCAGGGCCACTACACCGCCGCGTTCGCGCCCTCTCCCCTGAGCGTCACCGGCGGCCGGCCCTACTCCGTCTTCCGCAGGAACTGCGAGGGCGTCGAGATCTACGGCGTCGCCAACCGCGACGAGGACGGACCGTTCGACCCCGAGGCGGACATCTGCCACCCCCAGTGCGAGCGGGCCTTCCGCTACGCGATACAGCATTTCAACCCCGACGTCGTCCACTTCCAGAGCCTGAAGGGCTTCCCGGCGTCGCTCATGGAAGTTGCCGGGGAGATGGGCAGACCGTATGTCGTCTCCCTTCACGACCACCAGTTCATCTGCCCGAGGCGCCACCTGCTCGACGCGGACGGCGAGGTGTGCGCCGGGCCGGGCGACGGCCGGAAGTGCGCGCAGTGCGTCGAGGGCGGCCGGCCCGAAAAGTCCCGGGAGGAGGCGTTCGCGGAGCGGAGGCGCCTCGTGCTCGAGTGGCTCGACGGCGCCGAGAAGGTGATCGCGCCATCCGCCACCGCCGCGGACTTCCTGGCGGAGCAGGAGGTCGCCTGCCGGCGCGTGACCGTCCTAAGCCCCGCCTCCGCGCTCGCGGAGAAGCTCTGGGAGAAGCGGTCCGAGACCGAGGACGAGCCCGCCGTGATGACCTTCGCGTTCTCCGGCACAGTCGCCCGGAGGAACGCCCCTCACCTGCTGGTCGAGGCGGCGAAGCTCCTCCGAGACCTGAAGGACCGGGTCCGCATCACCATCCGCGGGCAGGTCGAGGACGAGGCGTACGGCCGCGAGATACAGGCCGTGATCCGCTCCCTCGGCGGCGACGTCCCCGAGATCGAGTTCGCCGGCCACTACCGGCCGGACTCCCTGACCGAGATTTACGAAGGCGTGGACGTGTACGTCTCGCCGCAGATATGGCGCAACCCGCTCTCCCGCTCCACGATGGAGGCCCTGGGGGCGGGAGTCCCCGTCATCGCATCCATGATCGGCGCCTCGTCGGAGATCATCGGGCACGGCTACAACGGCCTGCTTTTCGAGCCGGGCAACCACATTGACCTCGCCGCGCAGATGAGGCAGATGGTCGAGAACCCAGCGATGGTCTCCGCGATGCGGATGAACTTCAACGCGCCGAACCCGATGAGCTGGCACGCGAACAAGATGGCGGGCATCTACGAATCCGCCGCGGTCGAGCGCGAGGCCGAAGCGCCCGCTGCCGCGAGAAAGGCTGCGTGAGATGAACCACGCGCAGGCGATGGTGGAACTGGGGCGGCTGCTGGCGTCCAGGGGGCGCTTCCCCGAGGCGATGAAGTGCTATTCGCGCGCGATCGGTTTCGACCCGGAGTACCCGGGGGCCTACCAGGCGATGGGCGACGTGCTCTGCGAGATCGGCTCCTACTGGGAGGCGGCGTCCGAGTACCGCGACAGCCTGGTCTATGAGCCGGCGAACCCGGACACGCTGACGGCGCTCGGCCGGTGCTACGCGATGATCGGCGAGGACGGCCAGGCCCGGGCGGCCTTCCTGCGCGCGCTCGAGCTCGAGCCCGATCATGCGGAGGCCCGGCGCGAGCTGGCCGCGATCGAGATGGGGAAAGCAGCCTGATCGGGAAAGCACGAAGCACGAAATTCGAAATTCGAAACAAAACACAAGAGGGGAAAACGGCAAATGCCGGAGGGGAGTCCCCGTTTTCCGGTTTGCCCTTTTCCGTCATTCGGTATTGTTTCGAATTTCGTGCTTCGGATTTCGAATTTCGAATTTGCCTTGCCTTTTCGTGCTTCGAATTTCGGATTTCGCTCCGGAGGTGAACAGATGAAGATTCTCCACGTCGGATGGGGGCATCCCCCGGAACACATCGGCGACGGCACGGTGGCCTACACGCAGGAACTGTGCGAACAGCTCGCGCTGAAGGGCCATCGGAACGCGCTCCTGGCCGCGTCGCCTCTGCACGTCGAAGGGCAGAGGAGCTTCTCGGTGTGCAGGCGCGACTGCGGCGGCACGGCGGTCTATGCCGTCACGAACCGCCGCGCCCCCGGCGGCCCCCAGGATCCCGCGGGCGAGGTGAGCAACCCCGACTGCGAGCAGATGTTCCGCCGGATGCTCCACGAGATCGAGCCGGAGATGGTCCACTTCCACAGCATCGAGGGGTTCTGCGCCTCGCTCATCCCCACCGCGCGGGAGTACGACCTGCCGACCGTCGTCTCGATGCACGATTTCCGGCTGATCTGCCCGAGGGGCAGTCTCGTCAACCGCCAGGGAGAGGTCTGCGCGGACGCCGGGAACGGCGCGAAGTGCGGCGAGTGCCTGGAGTGCACGCCGACCTGCGAAAGCGCGCAGGCCTACGCTGACAGGTACTCCCGGATGATCGAGTGGCTCGGCGGGGCGGACATGATCCTCGCGGAATCCGACTTCATGCTCGAGACCCTGCTCTCCCACGGCATCCCCGAGGGCAGGATCGCGAGGATACTTCCCGCCGCGAAGACCGCGGAGGCCCTCTGGGCGTGGAAGCACCGACGGGAGCACGACTCCGGCGGGCCGATCACCTTCGGATACGTCGGCGAGATCTCCCGGACGAAGGCCCCCCACCTGCTCGTCGAGGCGGCCTCGATGCTGGAGGACATCCGAGACAGGCTCCGCATCTCGATGCAGGGCCGGATCTCCGACCCGCAGTACTCGCGGGAGATCGAGCAGAAGGTCCTGAAGCTCCAGCACCGGCTCCCCGCAGTCGCCTTCGGGGCGGACTACGATCACTCGATGCTCCACCGGCTCCTCTCCGAGACGGACGTGTGCGTCTGCCCGACCCTCGCGCCGGAGAACCCGCCCCGCACCGTGCTGGAGGCGCTCGGCGCGCGCGTGCCGGTGATCGCCTCGGCGGTCGGCGGCCTGCCGGACGTCGTGAGGCACTGCGAGAACGGCCTGCTGTTCGAGCGCGGGAACGCGGAGAGCCTGGCCCTGCAGATGAGGTGCGTCGTGGAGCACCGGGCGATGCCCCGGCACCTGCGCGTTCGCATCAAGGCGCCCAGGCCGATGGCGGTCCACGCGGGGGAGATATCGGCGGTCTACGAGACGCTCGCGATCCGGGCGGCGATGAGGCGCGGGCCCGAGGAGCGCGAGGCCGTCCGCAAGGCGGCGTAGGGGCCGCCTGATGCCGACCACCGCCAGCCCTGAGCGCTAGAAGCGAAGCGGAGAGTGTATCGAAGGGCAGACTGGGGCGTGATGAGTGATGAGTGATGGGTGATGAGTGATGGGTGATGAGTGGTGGGTGATGGGTGAGCGGAGCCGCCGGCCCTGAGTGCTCGGAGCGGGCAAAACAACACCGTCAGCCCTGAGTGCTCGGAGAGAAGCGGAGAGTGTATCGAAGGGCGCTGGAGGCAGAACCCCCTCGGCCCGGAGGCCGGTCCCCCTTGATAAGGGGGACAGCATAGTCGGCAAGTGGGGCAGCGGTTCGAGCTCCCCTCCTTATCAAGGAGGGGCTGGGGGAGGGCCGGAAGCCAACCACACCGTAAGCCCTGAGTGCGCGCTCCGGCGCGTGTATCGAAGGGCGGCTGGCCGGCACGGGCTCTTTGGAGTGCGGCGGCACGACGCCGCTTTCGGCAGGGCGGCTTGACGCCCGGAGCGACGGCCGCGTCGAGCCACGGCCCGGAAAAGCGATGTCAAGCCATCGCACTCCAAGGCGTCCTTCGATACGCTTCGCTACTCAGGACTGGCGGGTTCCCTTCCGGTCACTGGTCACCAATCACCAATCACCCGTCAACGCCCGCGGCCGAGTTCCTTCCAGACGCGTTCCTCCGCCGCCTCGGGATCGAGGGCGTGGTTGTGCCGCATGACGGAGAGCGCCACGACCGGCGGGTAGGTCCGGCCCGAAAGCATCCTCGGGGCCACGTACTCGATGGACTCGTGGAGCAGGCGGCAGGCGTCGTCGTAGCACATCCCCGTCAGCTCCGCGATGAACCTCGTCGAGCGGTCTATCAGCTTCAGGTTGCTCGGCACCAGCGCGACCATGCAGTTCCCCAGCACGCGGCCGAGCTTCACCATCGTGAGCGTGGACATCGCGTTCAGCATCATCTTCACGCCGATGCGCGTCAGCCCGTCGAGCAGGAGGTCGTTCTCCGGGACAGGCAGGTAGACCGCGTTCGCCGGGACGTCCCACGACACCGCGAACTCCTTCACCTCCTCGACGGCGGCCTCCCGCCCGAGGAAGAAGAACGAAGCGTGCGCCCCGCCGTCCCGCGCCTTCTCGAGCATCGTCCGGTAGAAACCGCCCGGCCGGAGGAGCGACTGCTTCTCCGCCTCGGTCACCACGCACGCGAACCCGTCGCCGGGGTCCGCCGGCCTGTACCGGAGGCCGTCCGACCCGATCCTGAAGCGCAGGATCTCCTCCGTGCCGATCTGGCGCATGATCTCGTACTGCCGGGGGGCCTGCTCCGGGCCGACCAGCGCGAGAATCTCGTCGTCGCTCCACGCGAGGCCGCGCGGCGGGCGGTTGAGCAGATTCGTCCAGGCGTTCTCCGCGCCCTCGTGCGGCAGGAAGAGGTAGGTCCACGACTCGTCCGCCTGCGGGTCGTCCCACTTGCGGAAAGCGGGGATGCAGAACGTCGGCGAGCGCTCCGTCGTGTCGGTCAGCACGTCTATCCCGAGGCGGTCGGCGAAGTAGTTGTCCTTCTTCCCCTTGCCGTAGATGCCGACGACCGTCTCGGTGTACTTCGCGAGCTGGTTCCTGAGTTCGCCGGACATCAGCGTCGAGTGGATCTCCGCGAGCAGTGAGGCGAACTCGCCGGGGACGCCCTCCGATTCGAGGCCGAGCAGGTCGCGGCAGACCATCTCCAGGATCGTGATCATCGTGCAGAGCTCGCTGGAGGTCGCCTGCATGCGCGTGGAGCCCATGATCGCCATCGGGCCGGTGGTGATGTTGATCTTCTCGATGCGCGGGTCCTCGATCACCTCGCGGCTGCGGATGACGTGCTCCCGCAGGACGTCGTCGGGGTTGTTGTAGACGAAATAGACCTTCGCGCCGACCTCGACGGCCTTCCACGCCGTGCCGATGACGAACGAGGTCTCGCCGCCCTCGGTGATCGCGAAGAGCACGTCGCCCCTGCCGATGCCGAGGTCGCCGACCTGCTTGCCGCCGAACGCGGTGAAGTCCTCGAAGCCCTCGACCGACTTGATGAGCGCGAAGTCGCCGCCCGCCATGGCGCTGAACGTGCGGTGCTCCAGGTCCTCGAAGCGGGAGGGATCGCGCCCCTCTGCCCGGGCCTTCTCGGCCTGCTGTTTCCAGAAGAACCGCCAGGTCGAGTCGAGCTGGATGCTGAGCCGCCCGGTCGCTCCGCACCCGGTGAAGAAGAGCTTCCCGCCGGCGAGGATCGCGTCACGGACGGTGTTCTTGATCTCGACGAGCCGCCCGCTCTCCGCCAGCTCGCGCATTTTGGCGACCACGTCGGCGTCAACCTGGAAGAGGAGCTTGAGCGCGTCGGAGGTGCTCTCCTTCGCGACGTAGCTCAACTGCTTCGTGACGGGGTGCGATGACTCGGTCAACAGGTCGCCGAGGCGGAACTGGCCGGCCTCGGCGAGGAACTTGTCTGCCTGCTCGCGCGCATTCGTGTGGTCCATGCGGGCATTCTAGCATTTTGCGCGAGGATTGCCAAGTGCGGGGAGGGGCAGGGGGCAAGACCGCCCCTGACGTCATGCCGGACACGATCCGGCATCCATGCGCGTCCGTGGATCCTGAATCGAGTTCAGGATGACGGGCGGTCGTTCAGGGTGACGCCCGTCTTGCGTCCGACAGGAACCGTGAGCCCTGAGTGCTCGGAGCGGAGCGGAGAGTGTATCGAAGGGCGGCCGGTCGGCACTGAGGCGCGGCCGCTGCGCATGCCGCCGTCTCTCGATACGCTTCGCTACTCGAGACTAGCGGGTCCGACTACTCATCACCCATCACTCCCCCGCGCCCTTCCCCTCGGCCCGGTAATCTGGTACAGTAGTAGGGGCAGCCGCCCGACCGCCGATGGAGGTGAGCGAGATGAACGATTCGATATCCCCGAAGAAGGGGTTCCTGGACAGGAGGATCACGCTGAGGTGGGCCCTCATCCTCCTCGCGCTGGTCGTCGTCGCCGCGCTGGTCCTCTGGGTCTCCCAGGCGATGGCCCTCCGGTCGCTCAAGGCCTCGTCACAGGCCGACCTGGCCGCCGCCCAGAGAGAGGTCGCCGACCAGGTCGCCGGCGCGATCGCCACGTTCGGCAACCGGCAGATCGTTCAGGGCAACTGGGAGGAGCTTCAGCAGTACGCCGACCAGGCGGTGACCCGCGGCGGGCTCGCGTACGTCGCCATCGTCAACACCGACGGCATGGCGGAAGTCCACACGGACAGGGCCTTCCAGGGCAAGCCGTTCGCTGAGCCGGTCGAGGGCGGGGGGGTCAACCACGCCTCCGTGCCCGTCATGAACCTTACGAGCCGCGTCGGCACCGTGTGGATCGGCGTCTCGAACCGCTGAGGGAGTTCCATGCGCATCGCTTTCATTGACCACCACCTGAACAACTACCACGCGGACAAGTTCCTCTCCCTGCTGAGAGGCCCGCTCTCCGACCTGGGCGCCGATGTCTCCGCCGCCTGGGAGTCCGACCCCCGGGGCGACGACTGGTGCGCGAAGAACGGGGTTCCCCGGGCCGGGAGCATCGCCGAGGCCGTCGGGAGTGCCGACGCGGCGATCGTCCTCGCGCCGGACGACATCCCCGACCACCTGAAGCTCTGCCGGGGGGTGCTCCCCTTCGGCAAGCCGACGGCAATAGACAAGGCGCTCTCCTTCAGCGCCGCCGACGCCCGGGAGATAGTGGCCCTCGCGGAGCGGCACGGCGCGAGGATAACGTCCAGTTCCGGCCTCGCGTTCGCGGTGGAACTGGAGGCGCTGCTAGGCGAGATCGAGGGCGAGCCGGCCGAGGTGTGGGTGACGGGCATGGGCGAGTGGAGGAACTACGGCCTTCACACGCTGGCGATGGCGCTCCGGGTGATGGGCGCGGGCATCGAGCGGCTCGCGGACACCGGCACGCCGTCGAGCCGGATGGTGACGCTCGACTACGGCGGGGGCAGGCGCGCGTTCGTGACGGTGCGGGCGGCGGACGACATGTGGTCGCTCTTCCCTTGGACGGTCGGCATCCGGACGAGCGCGGAGACGTACCGGTCGGCGGCGGTCGCGGATTTCGACGGGTTCTACGCGAACCTGATGCGCCGGAACGTCGAGTTCTTCCGCACGGGGGAGGGCGGCTTCCCGGCGGAGCGGGCGACGGCCCTGGTCTCGGTGCTGGAGCGCGCGGACGAGTCGCTCGCCGCCGGCGGGGCGTGGGTGGCTGTCGGTGATTCGTGATGAGTGATGGGTGATGGGTGACCGGCACCCTGAACGAGCGCCGCGTCATCCTGAACTCGATTCAGGATCCATCCCTCTGGATGCCGGATCGTGTCCGGCATGACGTCAGGGGCGGTCTTGCTTACCCCTTATCCCTTCCCGCCGCCGATCACGCCGCCGCGGGCAGGTCGTAGTCTATGTCCCACATCGTAAGCGGGATCACCCGGCCGGCGGTGTCCGGCTCGATGTCGAGCCTCCGGGCGGGCTCCGATTCGTGCGGGAACTCCCCGAGGTCAAGCTCTATGCCGAGCTTCCCGGCGCGCGCGGCCTCCATCGCCTGAAGGCTCCCCGGCCCGGGGATGTAGAGGAACAGCCCGTCGAGCACTCCCGGCCCGTCGCCGAACCTGCTGGCCACCATGACCGCGTTCTCGTCGGTGGCGAGCGCCGCCATGAAGACCTTCGACACGACCGCCCACGCCATGTCAACCAGCGTCTGAGTCGCGCCGATGCGGAAGGCGAGGCCCGTCTCGTCGGAGAACGCCGCGAGCGACGAGGAGATCAGCTTCCCGCCGAGCCCGCTCAGCACGGAGAGCGCGTAGCCGTCAATCTGCTTCGTGGTGCCGTCCGGGTTGGCGTCCACCTTGTCCACCAGCGCGGGAGCGTCGGCGTACGGGAACAGGAAGAGCGCGTGGCCGGGAGCCTTCCCCTCGACGCGCGCGACCACCCCTACAGCCTTGTTCGCCGGGTCGGTCACCATCTCCATCAGCGAGATGACGCGGAAGAGCCCGGAGTTGATCTCGGAGACGCGGACGCCCGCCCCGACCGTCTCCTCGACCGCGCGGGCGGCGTGCGAGGCGGCCGTCGAGCCGATCTCCCTCGCGAAGGCAAGCTGTTCCCTGAACCTGTCCCGGTGCTGCATGGCTGAACCCTCCTGGTAGTTCTACCGGTATTATCGGAGGGAACGGGGGAGGATTGGAGGGAGGGGGGAGAGACGCCGCCTGTTGAATCTGGAGCTCTGAACCCTCTACGGCCGAGGCGGCTTCGGGCCTTCGAGGCGGAGCCAGATGTTGCCGTCGTACGGTCCCTTGTCCCGCAGGTTGTACTGCTCCAGCGTCATCGAGCAGACGTGCCCGTCAATCCAGAGGACGTTTCCCCTGCCCCTGTGCCAGGTCGCGAACATATGGGATGTGGGGTCGTGTGGCCTGTAATCGCTCGGCCTGGCGGCGAAGAGGCTTCCGGCCTGCGCTTCCCACATCACCTCCGCGATTCGGATGGTCGCGGACGGGAACTTGACGCTTTTCAGCGAGATGACTACCGGCTTCCCTTTCGGCTGCCAGCCCCCGCACCTCTGGTTCATGCCATAGCTGGGTCTGAAGCAGAAACACTCCAAACCTTCGTCATCTGGGCACTTGAATATCTTCGCCAGGTTCGTTCTTACCGAGGCGCCGCCGACCATCCGCTTCAGGTACGGGTCGAGCAGGACCGGCCATATGCCGTTTGGACTCCACGCGAACGGCGCGCCGTAGGGGACGAGGACTCCGTGCCAGTCATTCTGGTACATCTCGCACGCGCGGCCGAGCAGCCGCAGGTTCTCCATGCATTGGTTCTGCCGGGACGCCTCGCGCAGGTTCTTCGCGACCGCGACGGCCGTCCACGCAAGCGCGGCGACCGCGGCCAGCACCGCGATCACGGCGAGAACCCAACTCCAAGCTCTCTTCTCGGGCATCTCGGCACCCTCCACGGGATAGACGGGACGGGGCGGCGAAAGGATACGCCCCGGAGCGGGTTCACCGCATCAGGACGGCGGCCGCGAGGGCAAGCGCGAGAGCGACCGCGGCCGGGACCAGGCAGCACGACCCGCCGTGGGCTTCCCTCCACTGCCTGGCGTGCTCGTCCGCGATGACGAAGGTCAGGGCGTCCTCGTCGTCCTCCATTTCCCTGCGGCGGCGCTTCTCCTCGCGGTCCTCGTCCTCGATGTCGTCGTAGTCGCCCATGCCAGGTCTACGTTTCGCGGTCCGGGCAGGCATTCCCTCGCGGAAAGGTAGGGGAGGCAGAACCCCCTCGGCTCGGAGGCCGGTCCCCCTTGTCAAGGGGGACAGCAGGAAGCTCCCCTCCTTATCAAGGAGGGGTTGGGGGAGGTTCCGGCTCCGTAAGCCCTGAGTGCGCGCTCCGGCGCGTGTATCGAAGGGCGGCTGGCCGGCACCGAGCCACGGCCACTACCGGCCGCCACATGCCGCTCCACCGTCATGCTGAACTCGATTCAGCATCCAGAATCACGTGGGCCCTGAATCGAGTTCAGGGTGACGCCGTGAGTCGCGCATCACCGGAGCGGCGGGTCACTGATCCCCCGCACGTCGGTCGCGCGGATGACCCGGATGATCTTGTCGCCAAAGGTCTCGGACCCCGATATCCCGGTCACCTCGGCATAGGGCGAAGGCGGGGCCGTCCCGTAGACCTTCACGCCGACTCGCCATTGATCTATGGGCACGTTCAAGCCGTCGTCGAGGTAGAAGGTATCGCCTTCGACGCTCGTCACCCTGCCCCAGGTCTTCACGAGCAGGCCGACGTTGTAGAGACCGAGCGCGCCGTCAACGCTGGTGAACGCCGAGGTCGGACCGACGCCGCCGAGATTGCGGCAGGTCATGCCGATCGGGGCCGGCAAGGGATTCGATGTGCTGATGACGTTGACATCGGATGATTCTATCGTGGCCTCGCCGTTGATCTTTTTCAGCCTGCCGCTGAACGAGACCGCGTTGCCGGCAACCGGCGAACCTTCGCTGCGGGGAGACTTGACCCCTATGCCGAACGAGCGGCCTTCCTGAATATAGAAGCGGTCGTATATACGGGAGTGGCCGTCGGTATCACGGAAGTACATTGGGAACAGTGCGGTCACCACCTCGCCGGGAACGTTGACGCGGGCGCCTTCGTAGAGCCGGCCGATCTGCCCGATGCTGCTCACCGTCAACCAGGCGTCGAGGAAGAGCCCCTTCGCCCGCGTGGACCGGTACGGCGGGCCGTCCGAGTTCGAATACGCGAGGAAGACGCGGCCCGGAGGTCCGGCGCACATCGAGCCGCCGAGTTCCGACAAGGGAGTATCCGTTACCGAGATGGGCACGGTATCTACGAGCTGGTTGAAGTAGTTGACCCGCGCGGCCACCATGTCGTCCTGCCAGGGCTGAGCGCTCGCGGCGTTCTCTTTGCCGGACAGCCATGTAATGATGTAGTCCGCGCCGTTCCACGCGACGTTCACGGAGTCGGCACCGGCGGACTGCGGGATGATCAGAGGCGTCGTATCCAGCAGATTGCCGGTCAGAGAAAACCTCCGGGTGACGATCTCCGGTCCGTAGGCTGCCAGGAGCACATTCCCGCCGCTGCAGGCGAGCTTGAAGTAGTCCGGGCACGTCTCGTCGGTGATGCTGCGGACCCCAGAAGGCACTCCGTCGGCGGTTACGGTGGCATAGTCTATACCGCCGAGAGTGTACGGTGGAGGATTCCTGATGTCCAGGGCCCGCTTCCAGGCAACGATGTAGCGCTGGCCGGTCCAGCAGGCGGCGAGTCCTTCGTGGACGGAGCGGCTCCTCGACGTGCCCACGAGGACGGCGGGGGAGAGTGCGCCGTCGCGGGAGAGCAGTACCCCGTTGACGTCACCCACGTACCCATAGAACCAATTCCCGGGTCGAAACGCGACGAGACAGCGATTGCCGTCCGACGCAACCGCGGGCCTGACGCGGATCGAGGTCGCGCCGCCGTCATAAACCACGATGCCCGCGGGATCGAGGACCGTGCCGGCGCGGGATATGCGCGCGGCCATCACCTTGTTCGGGCCGACGACTCCGGGCGACAACTCACCGCCGTCGAGCCAAATGACGACGAAGTTCTCGCCGTTCCAGGCCGCCGCCGGATATGGGTGCTCGACCGCGACCTGAGCGATCGCGAAGGGCGTCGGGGCGGTGACGGGCGAACCGGCATAGGCGTTCAGCACCTCGCCGTAGAGTGTCCGGCCCGCATCGGTCCACTCCTCCCAGCAGACTAGGAACTCCCGTCCGCTGTAGGCCGAGCACGACGCCTTGTGCTGGGGAGCCGAGCGCGTCAGCGGGAACTCGCTTCCGGCGGGGGTTCCGGTGGATTCGACCCGCCTGCCCCGGACCTGGAAGCCGAAGCCCGGCACCGTGGGACCCGCGTCGTTCCTCGAATCCATCCAGCAGACAAGGTAGCCGGCGGCGGCAGACCCGACGCACGGCCTGATCTGCCGATCGCTCTCCGCGCAGACCGGGAAACCGGCCCCGTCGAGCGCCGCGCCGTCGAACCCGACGCGTCCGGCGTAGATGTCGAGCTGCCCGAGACCGGCCTTCCGCGTCCACGTGACCAGCCCCCGCTGGCTGTTGCCCTCCGCCGCGACCTGCGGATCGAACTGCCGCTCAGTGGCGGCGCTGATGATGGTACTGAACGGATCGGGCAGTGTGCCCCTTGTCGTGACGCGCCTGGCCATTATGAAGCTGTAGGACTGCTGCCTGCTCGTCCAAACCACCATGAACTGCTCGCTCGTGTAACATGCGTGCGGTTGATCCTGCGCTCCGGCGTCCGTGGAGATCGGGAAGTCGGAGTCTGCGCCTACGATTCGCCCGTAGAGATCGGTCGAGGTGTCGGCCGAATTCCGTTCGTCCGCCCATACCACCAGGGTCGGTCCGTAGAAGGCCGACGCGATCGCCACGTTGCTCGCGCCCAGATCGCTCGTCACGGCCCCGGCGCAAACGGTGTTGACGGTCCCGGAGACGGTTCCGCCGAGACTGACCGTTCGGCTGAATACCCCGCCGTAACTCGCGGGGCTCTCAGTGTCGCCTATCCACGCTACCGTGTGATGCGTACCGTTCCACGCCGTCCGCGGATTGCGCGGCTGGCCGCTGTCACAGACAACCACGGGCTGCTGATCCAACACCGCTCCGTTGGGCGAGACCCTGAGGCTCAGAATGCGCGTCCCCACGACCCCTGAGTTGCCCGCGTAGACTATGAAGAAGCTCTCGCCGTTCCAGCAGACGTCGGGCCTGCCGGCGACGGAGGCGTTCGTGGTGAGCCTGATACCCAGCGGGTCGAGGACGGTCCCGTCGTCGGCGATGCGGGCGGCATAGAGGTCCGACGGACGCCCGGCATCCCGCATATCCACCCAGACGGCCAGGTAGATGGTCCCGGAGCTTGCGATCGCCGGGTTCGACTGGAACCACCCGGTCGAGCCCGCCGTGACCGGTCGCGTGTCCAGGCGAACCGGCTGGCCGAGGTCGTATTGAGCGTAACCCGCGCCGCAGATGAATGAAAGAATAAATGCAATGGTAAGGCACAAACGCACGTGCTTCATTTGGGCCCTCCTTTCCGTCAGTCCGCCGGCAGAGCCGGCTTCGGGCCTTCGAACCGGAGCCATATCTGGCCGCTGTACGGGCCGTCGTCCCGCATGTTGTACTGGTCGCGCGTCATCGCCGATACGTGCCCGTCAATCCAGAGCACGTTTCCCTTGTCGCTGTGCCACTCCGGGAAGCGCTTGCAGTCCGGGTCACCGGCGATATACTCAACAGGCGTCGCGGCGAACCAGCTTCCGCCCACGGCGCCCCATTCTACGTCGGCGATTCGGATCGTCTGCGATGGATACCTGACCTTCGCCACTGGCACGACCACGATCTGAGACGGGGTGGGATTCACGGCCATCCAGCCACCGCACTTCTGGTTCATCCCGTAGTCGCGCTCGTACGCCCACGCCTTCGTATCGGGCCGGCTGGGGCACCGGTACTCGGGCGGCACGTCACCGTACGGGATGCTTCCTGGAATCTTCCTGATGTACGCGTCAAGGAGAATGGGCCACATGCCGCACGGAGTCCAGGCGAACGGCGCGCCGTAGGGGACGAGGACGTCGTCCCAGTCGGCCTGGTACATCTCGCACGCGACCCCAAGGCGCTTGAGGTTCTCCGCGCACGTCTGCTGCTCGGACGCCTCCCTGGCCCGGTGGACGGCGCAGGCGAGGATGGGAATAAGAAGTAGAATGACTGCGATGATCGGCAGCAGGCCGCGCAAGAGACGATTTGCCTTGCTTTGCTGCATTTGAACCACCTCCTGGTTTGATAGACTCGTTACGATGGTGCCGTGTTCCGGGCGCGCCGCACCGGCCGCCCTCGGGAACCGCCCCCAGCCCCTCCTCGATAGGGAGGGGAGCGGATTCGCTGTCCCCCTTACCAAGGGGGACCGGCCTCCGGGCCGAGGGGGTTCTGCTCTCCCGGGCCCTTCGATACGCTCTCCGCTTCGCTCCGGGCGCTCAGGGCTGTCGGATCGGGTGGAGCACCATTGCTTGTTACCAGTTTACTCCCCCGTTACCCGCAGGTCAATGACTCGAGCGCGAAAACCGGTATTCTTACCAGGTTCGCGCGGGGAGCGGGTATTCGCGGCAAACGCGCGATATGGCACGAATCATGCACTGACGACTTACGGGGGACAGGCGATGCGAACTCTCACGGTATGCATGCTCATGCTGGTCTGCGCCGGGCACGCCCGCGCGGAGTGGCTCTACGACGGATACCCGATCTACAACCTCGGCATCGGGATCGGGAAGGGGATGGTGACGGACGTCGTCGCCCAGCCGTTCAGCGTGCCCCGGGCGGCGGTGATCGAGCAGATCGGCGCGGCGGTCGCGAGCGGGATGGACCCGAACGGCGCGGGGATGAGGGTGACCCTCGCGCGCGACTACCGCGAGATCGAGAAGACCGCGCTCGCATCCTGGCGGGTGGACCCGATCTACGGCCCGGCGCTGATGTTCGCCTACTGGACGGTCAAGCCGATCGCGCTCGAGGCCCGGACTACCTACTACCTCGCGATCGCCCCCGGCGACTCGGAGTTCATGGGCGCGGCGGCCTATGCGTATCGGGGGAACACGGCCCTCGCGTCGGGCGACGACGGCCGGACCTGGCACGAGATCGCCCAGCTCGGCGTCCGCGTCGGCGGGACGATGGTCCCGGAGCCGTCGGCTTTCGTGGTGTTGGGTGTTGGGTGTCTGGTGTTGGGGCTCCGGCGTCGGATCGGTCGGACGCTTCTCACACCTCGGACGACCCCTGACAGCTGACCTCCATCCTCCTTGCAGGACTAGCCCACCTCCCCAGCGAACAAGCAGTCAAGATTCGTTGGGAGGTGCAGCTATGAGACGTGTCACCGCAGTTTCGATTCCTGCAACCCTTCTCCTTGTCATTCTGCAGTCCATGGCGATTGCGGATACCAGCTTGGAGGAGCTTCTCTCCGGACGACTGGCTCCACTCACTATCAAGCTCGGTGATCTGGACAGCGGGTGGAGGCGCTTCAACGTCGCCGAGAGCGGCTCAGTGTTCGCCGACTACCTGACCATCATGGCAGCCAGGGAGATGACCCCGACCCCGCTGACAATCTACTACACCAGGGGCACGACCTACCAGGTAGGGGGCGAAACCTATCTGCTCGCTTACCAACAGAAGCCGCGCATATCTGACATCGCCAGGACGATGCAGTACAGTGATGACTCGGACCCTCCGGTGCTGACCACGGAAACCGAGCTTACTCCATCGCTCCTCAACCTTCGCGCGGTCGGCGCCATGAGGGATATTCGGGCGTTTAGCCTCGATGAGGAGATCGCCGAGAGCAAGGCGCTCTTCGGTGCGGACGAGTATGACGAGAATGCTCCAAGTGAGGGAGTCGACCAGTCGCTCCAAAACCTGCACGTGATGGGTCAGGCGCTTAGCATGTATATACAGGCCTGGGGCGAGAAGCTTCCCCCGATGAAGAACCCCGAACAAGTAAGGGGGCTGCTGCATCCCTATGCCAGCCAGATTCGACCGGGCGCCCCGAGCATGGACATATTCACCGATCCTCGGACCGGTGACCTCTATCCGGTGAACACCATACTCTCCCTGCACAAGGTGGCCCATATCCAGTTCCCGCAGGACATGGCGGTATTCCATGAAGGGACTGAAAGGGAAGACGGGTCCAGGGCTGTCCTCTTCCTTGACGGGCACGTCGCACGGGTCTCTCGGGAAGAGTGGCCGATCATCAAGCGGAAGTCGAAGATACCGTAGGCAGATCGAGTACGATTACGAGTATGAGTACGAGTAGGAACTCTCGGAGGAGGAAGGCATGACTATACACTGGATATGCGGGCTGGCGGCGGTTCTGATTCTGGGTTCGTGCGGGGCGGACGTCCTGAACACGAAGGGCGACGGGAAGGCGGACGACTCGGCGGCGGTGCAGGCGGCGCTCGACCAATGCGCGGCGTCCGGCGGCGGGACGGTCAAGCTCCCGACCGGCAGGTACCGCCTCGACAAGCCGATCACCGTACCGGAGGGCGTGACCCTCGAGGGCGAGTGGAAGGCCCCCCACCACGCTCAGCTCATAAAGGGCACCGTCATCCTCGCGTATGCCGGGAAGGGCAAGGAGACCGATCCGGCGCTCATCAGCCTCACCCCGAGCAGCGGCGTCAAGGGGCTCACCATCTTCTACCCAGAGCAGCGAGTCCCCGGCACTATCGCCTATCCGTGGACGATCCAGGGCAGCGGGATGCACTGCTCCATCCAGGACTGCACCTTGGTGAACCCGTACAAGGGCATTGACTTCGGCACGCACGGTAACGAGCTGCACTACGTCCGCAACGTCTTCGGCTGCCCGCTCAAGATCGGGGTCTTCGTGGACAAGTGCACCGACATCGGCCGGATCGAGAACGTCCACTTCAACCCGCACTACTGGCTGAGGTCCGACGCCGAGGGCATGCCGTCCTGGCCGGACATCATCAAGTACCTCTTCGAGAACACCACCGCCTTCGAGTTCGCCCGGTCCGACTGGGAGTACGTCTTCAACACCTTCTCCTACGGCTGCAAGATCGGGATGCGCTTCTTCGCCAATAAGGACGGCGCGTGCAACGGCAACTTCCTCGGCAACGGGATAGACTGGGCGCAGACCGCGATCCTGGTCGAGCAGACCCAGGAGCCCGGCCTGCTCTTCACCAACGGCGAGTTCGTCGGCGGCACGGGCGCTGAGACCGAGATCGAGGTGGCGAAGAGCCATACCGGCGTCGTCCAGTTCTCGAACTGCGCGTTCTGGGGCCCGTCGAAGAGAGTCGCCAGGGTCGCGGGCGGATCGGCGAGCTTTGTCCAGTGCAACTTCGTCAACTGGGACGCGGGTCTCTATGCGGTCGAGGGCGTCGGGGGCGATCTGACCGTTCAGAACTGCCGGTTCTCGCACGGCACGAACCACGTCACGCTCGGCCCGGGCGTCAAGACGGCGGTCGTCATGGGGAACACGATGATGGCCGGCCCGGTGAAGATCGAGAACCGCAGCACGGGCGACGTGCAGATCCTGGCGAACGTGAGCCGGGCGGTGAAGCAGTAGTGATCGGGCAACGACGATCCGTTGCGGAGCAAGGCCGTCTCTCGATATGGTTTCCAGCGAAACCTACTCGAGACTGGACGGTTTCGTTCCCGGGGAAGCAACCCGATCTTCTCGAGTAGCCGCTCCGGCGGCATAACGAGAGGCTGACCCACCTGTCGCCTACTGGAGTCGCCTCCCACGTCTGACAGGAGACAAAATGACCTCACGCGAGCGCATCCTGACAACACTTACCGGCGGCATCCCGGACCGGATCGGCCGCGCGGACGCGATCTGGAGCGAGACCGTCGCCCGATGGAAGACCGAGGGCCTCGAGGAGGGCCGGGACGTCGGCGAGATGTTCGGCTTCGACTTCGCCGGCATCTGGGGGCACAACAACAGCCTCATGCTCCCCGTGGAGGTCTACGAGGACACCGACGAGTATGTCGTCCAGAAGGACGCCAACGGCGTCACCCGCAAGGACGTGAAGCGCGAGTCGGGCCACACCCCCCACTGGATCAGCCACACGATCAACACCGGCAAGGACTGGTTCGAGTACAAGGACCGCCTGACCGCGGACGACTCCCGCATGCCCGAGAACCTCAAGGAGTCGTACGACGAGGCGCGCAAGACCGGGAAGTTCCTGCACTTCACCGCCACCGAGGCATACGAGTGCGCGTGGCCGGTCTTCGGGCAGGTGAACATCTTCACCCTTTTGATGGACGAGCCGGAGGTGGCGAGGGACGTCTTCGAGACGTACACCGACCTCATCGTCGGGATGGCGCAGAAGTACCTCGACGTCGGCGTTGATTTCGACGGGGCGTGGTTCTACGGCGACCTCGGGTACCGGAACTCGACGCTGTTCTCGCCTGCGTGCTACGAGGAACTCCTGTGGCCCGCGCACAAGCGGATGTGCGACTTCTTCAACGATCTCGGCAAGCCGGTGATCCTCCACTCCTGCGGGAAGATCGAGTCGCTGATCCCGAAGTTCATCGAGGCCGGGTTCGCCGCGATCCAGCCGCTCGAGGCGAAGTGCGGCCAGGACGTGCGCGCGCTCAAGGAGCGGTTCGGGAAACAGATCACCTTCTTCGGCAACATTGACGTCCGCAAGCTCTCCGGCACGAAGGCGGACATCGAGGAGGAGATCGGCGGCAAGCTCCCTGTCGCGATGAAGGGCGGGGGGTACATCTTCCACTCGGACCACTCCGTCCCGCCGACGGTCTCGTGGGAGAACTACCGCTACGCGATGGAGCTGATCGAGAAGCACGGGAGGTACTGAGGCGGGACGAGATGCCTCATGCCGTCATGCCGAACTTGGTTCAGCATCCATGCAGAACGGTGGATCCTGAATCAAGTTCAGGATGACGGCTCGCTGTCTCCCTTGCGACTATGCTGTCCCCCTTATCAAGGGGGACCGGCCTCCGGGCCGAGGGGGTTCTGCTTCCCGGGGGCTTCCCGCGGAACCTCCCCCAGCCCCTCCTTGATAAGGAGGGGAGCTTCACGTGCTGTCCCCCTTATCAAGGGGGACCGGCCTCCGGGCCGAGGGGGTTCTGTTTCCCCGGGGGGCCTTCCCGGAACCTCCCCCAGCCCCTCCTTGATAAGGAGGGGAGCTTACGCGTCGGTCAGGCGCCGCACTCCGCCCGGTAGTAGCCCGAAACGACGTGCGCCAGCGCGCCCGGGTACTCCGCCCCGGTGTCGGACGCGATCCGCTTCCCGTGCCGCTCCATCATCTCGATCAGCCCGCCGAGGACGCCCGCCATCTCCCGCCGCTCGGAATCGGGGACGGTCGCGTTCAGCTCGGCGATCAGCGCGGGGTCGAGATCCCGGCGCACCACTCCCCACACCAGGAACGACATGTCCGTCACGTCGTCGGGGTGGTTCCACAGCCAGAACGCCTGCGCGAGCGTGCCCCTGACCGCGTTGATCATCCCCGCCGCGTACCAGAACTCCTCGCGCTTGATGAACCTGACCGCGGAGTAGACGCATATCCAGAAGAAGGTCATCTTCCACTGCACGGTGTCGCCGACAGGGGGCGCGAGGCTGTCCTCAGGCTGGCCGACCGTCCTCGGCTGATCGAGCAGGCCTCGGCGGTCGAAGATCGGGAGCACGGGGTCGGAGGCGGGCAGGCTGGATACGCGGGACGAGCGGTAGACCTTCACGTCCAGGAAGTTGCAGTCGGCGTAGAAAGCGGTGAACCCAGCGCCGTTCACGTCCTTCGGGCTGTCCCAGGCGATGACGCACTCGCCGGCCTCGGACGCGATCTGCTTCGCGCTCTGGAAGCCGTGGTGGAACTCCTCGTCGTCCACGGCGACGGCGAAATCAATGTCGGAGTATCGGTCGCTCGCGCCCCTCGCGAACGAGCCTCTCAGCCAGCATGCCTGGATTCGCTCATCCCGGGCGAGCGCGTCGGCGAGGCTGTTGATAAGGCGAGACTGAGGCTCCGGACCCTCGATGCGCAGTGCTTCCACTCGGTCCTTCTTCCGCGGTGAGGAGTTTCGCTACATATTACATTATGCCACAATCGCGCGCCCCTCGTTAGAGCCCGGCGTCAGCAGAGCGGCTCGAGGATCTCCATCGCGCGCTTGATGTCCGCGACCTGCTGGGGACCGCTGATCTCCCGCTCGATGGTCAGCGCGCCCGTGAATCCGAACGACTTCAGCCTGGGTATCAGAACCGGGAAGTTGACCCGCCCCTCGCCGAGCGCCTTCTCGACTCCGAGCTTGCCCGGCTCGGTCGGGTACTCGCCGTCCTTCGCGTGGACGCCCTTGACGTATGGCCCGAGGATGTCGAGCGCGTCCACCGGGTTCGCCTTGCCGTACATCAGCAGGTTCGCCGGGTCGAGGTTGACCCCGAGGTTGCCCGTGCCGACGTCGGTCATCACCCGGAGCAGGGTGATCGGCGTCTCCTGGCCCGTCTCGAAGCAGAACAGGATGCCGAGTTCCCGGCACCGCCCAGCGACGGCCGCCAGCGCCTCGACGGTGCCCGCGTAGAGGGGGTCGTTCGGGTTCTCCGGGATGAAACCGGCGTGCGTCGTTATCGAGGCGACCCCGCACCTGGCGGCGAACTCCGCGCCCTTCTTCAGGGCGTCCACGCGCATCTCCCGGTGCTCCGGCGGGACGAGGCCGATGGTCGAGGGGCCTTCCGTGAAGTTCCAGACCGCAGGGCCGGGACAGCCGGTCCAGATCGAGGTGATCTCGACCCCATGCTTGGCGGACGCATCCGTCAGCGCGCGGATGTTCTCGTCGGTGTAGAACCCCGGGTCCCACACCGAGACCTGGCAGGTGGGAAGGCCGGTCTCCCGCACCTTCGCGAACGACTCGTCCGGCCCGCCCCTCAGGCCGGTGATGACTCCGAGCTTGATCCTGGACATGATTACTCCTTCGGAAAAATCGAAATTCGAAGCACGAAAAGGCAAGGCAAATTCGAAATTCGAAGCACGAAGCACGAAACAAATCACAAAGGGGAAGAAGGCAAATGCCGGAGGGGAGTCCCCGTTTTCCGGTTTGCCTTTTTTGGTCATTCGGTATTGTTTCGAATTTCGAGTTTCGTGCTTCGAGTCTTCTCCCTACCGCGACATAAGGCGCATCAGGCACGCCGCGAAGAACTCGTGGCCCAGGTCGTCCGGGTGGTTGATGGCGTTGGCGTTCAGCGTCATGTACGGGATTCCGACCGTCCGCAGGTTCTCCCAGATGTTGGACGCATCCGCCAGCGCGACCTTGTTGTCGGCCGCCGCCTTCCGCACCGCCGGGATGAAGACCGGGAAGTTGCCCATCCATGCCGGCAGGATGCTCGCCGGCGTGATGACGATGAACTCGACCTTCGGGTTCCTGGCGCGCGCCCTGCCGATGAACTCCGCGTAGTTGGCGGCGATCCGTTCGGCGGGCAGGCCCAGGTCGTTGACGAACTCGACCGTGATGAGGTCCGGGTTCAGGTCGAGCACTTCCTTCTCGAAGCCCGCGCGTCGGGAGTCGGTGCTCGATCCGCCGATGCCCGCGTTGATCAGGTTGATCTCTGCGTTAGGCCAGGCCTTCTTCAGGCGCGTGCGGAACAGCTCGACGTAGGTCTTCTCGGGCGAGCTGGCCGATCCGCCCGCCGTGACGCTGTCGCCCCAGCAGACGACGGTCACCCGCCTCCCCGCCTTCAGCAGGCCGAGTGTGTTGGCGAGGTGCTCCCGCCCGCTCGCCTTGACGAAGCTCCGCCATGTGAGGTCCTTCTCGGGCATCGGGTAGATGTTGCCCGCCTCGATCTTCGCCGTGCGGTAGGGGACGTAGACGTTCGCCAGCGCGGCGCATCCCGGGTCCGGCCTCGGCGCGCGGGCGCACACCGGGACGGGCTTCCCGGTCTTGACGGAGACCGCGCCTTCCTTCGAGACCTGGACGACGTCCACGCGCTCGAGGTAGGCGGCATAGTCCACCATGACCTTCTGCCCTGCCGCGATCGAGCCGTCAGGGAGCCTGCTCATCCCGCCCCAGTCCCGGTCGAGGAAGTAGTCGGTCCCCTCGCGGTAGACCTTGCCGTCCGCGTGGACGCGCACCGAGTCGGGGTCAAGGGCGAAGGGCATGCGCGTGCCCTTGTCCACCGGGCCGAGCGTGTGCTTGAGCGCGGTGCCCAGGTGCCAGGTGGCGGGCGGCTCGTCGCCGAGGACGTGCGGCTCGTTGGTGGCTGCGACTCGGCTCGCGGGCTCGACCGCCAGTTCGACGGCCGCCCGGACTTCGATGGTCTTGCCGCGGACGACGTACTTCCCGGCCTCGACCCGGACGCCCATCCCGGGCCTGTCGAGCGGGAGCACCGCCGCACACGAGGCGCTCGCGCACAGGGCTACCAGCGCCAGGGTGATCAGAGGACTCATATTCATGGCTCTACTCCGTCAGCATCGCTCTCGTTCACACCCATGTTCTCCGCACGGGAAGCGAATCCCTTGAAGCGAAAACAGGTACTATTCCCAGCTAGCTGACCTGCTGGTTCGAGGCATAATCCAATGGTAAGCAAACGTGGGGAGCGATCACTCCGGCGCAGGAGGTAGTCCATAATGGGAAGTCTGTCCTTGTTCTTTGGCCTGTTGATGACCGCGAGCAGCCTGTCACCGGCTCCGCCCGCGAACGTCACTCCGGACATGGCCGTCGCGCCCTCGGCGATGGCGATGCCCGCAAGCGCGCGCATGCCGATCGAGGCCGGATACGCTCCGGCGAGGCCTACCGCCTCCGCGATGACGGCCCGGGAACGGGAGTTCGTCGCGTTCGTGAACATGGAGCGCGAGGAGCGCGGCCTGAACCGACTGACCGCCGACCCGATGCTGGTGAAAGTCGCGCGGGCGCACAGCAGGGAGATGGGCGACATGGAGTACTTCTCGCACACCTCCCCCACCAAGGGGCTGAAGTCGCCGCTCGACCGCTACCTGGCGATGGCGTCGAGGCCGTCATGGGCGCTTGTCGGGGAGAACCTCTTCTACTGCTCGATAGTTGACGTGGAGCGCGGCCACAAGGCGCTGATGAACAGCGAAGGCCACCGGGCGAACATCCTGGAGGATCGGTACGAGCGCATCGGCGTCGGGGAGTACATCACCGAGGACGGCAGGTACTACGTGACACAGATGTTCCTCGCAAGGAAGGACTGACGTTCGGCGGGTGAATCGGGTGTGGTGATTTCGAGCGCCGGGGCGAGACCGTCCCGGCGCTTTCTATCTCCGACCTCCTCGCACTCCTACTTGTAATCGCGCTCCTACTCGTAATCGTACTCCTACTCGCGAATCGTGCTCGTCCTCGAACTTGACGTTGCCTCTTCCCCGTGACTACAATGAGCCGGTCAACGGATATGGAAACCGATGAACGGATAGCGTCTCAGCGTGCGACCAACCCATCCTTTTCTCCGTTCATCATGCGTTGACAACGCACGGCCTTCGAGCACGAGCACGAGTACGAGTAGGAGTACGAGTATGAAAGAGGAGCTTCTGAAGCGATACCCCGGCAATCCGATCCTGACGTACAAGGATCTGCCGTACCACATCAACGCCATCTACAACTGCGGGGCGACGAAGTTCGGCGACAAGTACGTCCTCATCCCCCGGGTCGAGGACGGCCGCCGCGACAACCACCTGCACGTCGCCATGAGCGGCGACGGCATCCACTTCACCGTCAACCCCGAGCCGATCGAGATCCCCGGCACGCCCGAGCAGTTGGTCTGGGAGAAGCACCGATACGACCCGCGCGTGACCTTCCTGGAGGGCGCGTACTACATCGCCTACTGCGCCCAGACGATGCAGGAGACCGTCCGCATCGGCCTCACGCGCACGACCGATTTCGTGACGTTCGAGCGCATGCCGCATATCACTCAGCCGTGGAGCCGCAACTGCGCGCTCTTCCCGGAGAAGATCAAGGGCCGGTACGCGCGCCTCGAACGCCCGATGAGCGGGAACGACGCGGTGACGTTCATCGCCTACTCGCCGGACCTCGTCCACTGGGGCGACTGGCAGCCGATCAACCTGCAGATCGAGACCTGGATGCGCGAGAAGTGGGGCATCGGCCCGACGCCGATCCGGACCGACAAGGGCTGGCTGCAGATCATCCACGGCGTGTGGTTCGCGTGCAATGTGGTCTACCGGCTCGGCGTGGTGCTGCTCGACCTGGAGGACCCGACTCAGGTGATCGGCCAGTGTCCGGAGTTCATCCTGACGCCGAGGGAGTACTACGAGCGCTGCGGCGAGGTGCCGAACGTGGTGTTCTCGAACGGAGCGATCCTCGAACCGGACGGCGAGCTGAAGGTCTACTACGGAGCGGCGGATACCGTCATCGGCCTCGCGACCTGCCCGGTGGATGAGCTGATCGCCGCCTGCCTCGAGGGTAGCCACCCGCCGAAGATCGTGTCGTACTGACATGACTCCCTCTCCCTTGAAGGGAGAGGGTTGGGGCGAGGGTGAGAACTATGGACAATAGAGAAGGCCGCTTCGGTGATCTCCGAAACGGCCTTCTCTGTTCAGCAATTCCGTACCTCAGCGTCTCAGTGATTCCGCCGGCGGAATACGAGGAGTCCGACCAGTCCGCTTCCCAGAGCCAGCAGTCCCCCCGGCTCGGGGACAGGGGTCAGGAGGAATCCGTGCGTCTCCCCGTTGACCGTGCCGCTGCCGGCTATCCAGCCGTTGTTGTTGATTGCTGATGCGGTGGACAGATTCCAACCTAGGGATGTGTCAACCAGATCATTGAGATCAACCATGCCATTCGTACGGTCCCACAGGAAGCCCCTGGAGAGATTAGCGGCGTTCGCAGCACGCCCTACCACCTGTGAGTGGTCATTGATATCGTAGGCAGCGCCCGTGCCGCCACCCAGAGTGCCGAGAACAACAACGGGCGGATAGAAGTCTCCCCATAGGACGGGAACGCCGCGGCGCTGACCCACTATCTCATTCAGATTGTTCACGGCGTAGGCGCACGCATCAACACTGATGAACCCTCCGTCATATGAGGACGAGTTCCAACGCGCAGCATATCGGCGGCCCCCACCCGATTCCGAGAAATCTACACATGAACCCACCGCGACCCCGCTGTCGTTGATATCATATGCGCCCCCCTCTACGTACGGGCCGAACCTATGGAGGAAGTGAGCGTCGCCCGAGGATGTCCACACTATGGGATCGAACTGAGGTCCACCATAGCCCGCGATCTGCCCCAACTCATTTATAGCACGAGCCGCAGTGCTAAGCTGATAGCCTGGAGGGCTTGGCAAGGCAACCATTCCGGTGGTTGACGACCAAACGAAGGCACCACCCGCGCCCCATGAGGGCGACGCACTCCCACTCACCACATTGCTGTTGTTGACGTCATACGCATATGAGAATCTGCCACCAAACGTACCGAGGTTGGTCATCCCTATTCCAGGTCTCCATAGGAATGCCTGGGGCTCGCCACTCAAGTTATCAGAGCTGCCAACCACCCAGCCGTTGTCGTTAATCCCATTGACCAGGGTCAACTCACCTCCGAAGCTACCCAGATCGGTGATGCTGTAGCGAACGGCGGCGTGTGCGGTCATACACGGATAGAGTAGAGCGCAGACAACTACGATAGTACGCAGGCACTTCATATTCCCATCCTCCTATCGGTTCGTTGGGGCAGGTGAAGTGGTGCTCTGCCTCTAAGAGACTAGCCTTGCATCTACTCCTATCTGCAAGAATCGTGCCAATCCCGGCAATTCTACCAGGTTTTCTGCATTCTTGGCATCTCGGCGGTTCACTTCCGGTGCTTGGTGCGGGCGATGATGTGGTCCTGCATGGCGCGGTCGAGGAGGCAGAACTGCTGGCTGAACCCCGAGACCCTCACGCAGAGGCTCCCGTAGCGCTCGGGGTCCTCCTGGGCGGCGCGGAGTGATTCGGCGCTCACGACGTTGAACTGCAACTGCCCGACCCCGAGGTTGACCGACGCGATCAGCAGGTCGGTGAACGCCTGCTTCCCGGACCCCTCCAGCAGGCTCGGGTGCGCCTCCAGGATCGCCGAGCTGCTCGCCGCCACCAGATGGTGCGGTATCCGGCTGAGCGAGTTGATCACCGCCGTCAGACCCTCGAGATCGCGCCCCTGGACCGGGGATACGCTGTACGCGAGCGGCTCGCCCGCCAGCCGGCCGTCGGGCGATGCGCCGGTCGCCTGCCCCATCGGAAGCATCAGCGTGAACGTGAAGAGGTGGACGTGGTAGCCCCCGCCGCTCGGTGTCCGGTACCGGCCGAGGACCTCGCAGTACTGCCTCGCCAGTTCCGCCGCGTACCCGTCGGGCAGAGGCTCGTCGTTCCCGTACTTCGGGATGCGGTTCTTCAGGTAGAGGCGCAGGTCCTCGAGCCCCTCGAAGTTGGTTCGGAGCGCCCGGAGCATCTCCTCGCGGCTGACGGTTCCGTCCTCGAAGACAGCGGTTCGGAGGGCGGCCAGGCTGTCGGCGGCGTTCGGGATGCCCATCGCCGCGCTGGAGTGGTAGTTGTACCGCGCGCCTCCCTCGATGATGTCGAGGCCGTCCGAGACGCAGTCGTCGGTGAGCAGGGAGAGATAGGGCAGCCGGTACTGGTCCCTGTGAGCAAGCTCGGCGGCGTTCGAGCCGTGGACCGACCATTCCGCGAAGTAGTCGAGCTGCTTCGAGTAGGCCGCGAGCACGTCGTCCATCGAATCGAAGTCGGCCAGCGAACCGGTCTTCGGCCCAACCTGAGCGTCGTTCAGCAGATCGCGCCCATCATTGAGCGCGAGTTCGAGGCACTTCGCCAGGTTGATCCAGTGGCTGACGGCGTGTGGACTCGCCTTGCCGGGGATCGTGATCTCGATGCAGCCGATCGCCGCGTAGTCGCGCGCGTCCTCGATCGGAATCCCCTTCGACACGAGCGCGGGGATGAGCGCCTCGTCGTTGAAGAAGAACGGGATGCCGCCGCCCTGCGCCACCAGGTCCACGCACCTCTCGACGAACTCTCTCGGGCTGCCCCGATGCAGGCGCGCGGAGAGGCACCTCACGAAGCCGAGCCCCTCGGTCACGTCGAGCGCGAGGTAGCTCAGCGGGTTGACGGCGTCGCTCCCGTCGGCCTTCTGCCCGCCGATCATCATCTGCTGGACGTCGTATGCCTGGTAGAGCTTCACCCACAGGGCGGCGAGCAGTTCGGCGGCCTCGTCCATGTCGAGCCGCCCCTCCGCAAGGTCGCGCTCGAGGTACGGCCGGAGGAACTGGTCTATCCGGCCGATGCCGTTCGCGTTGATCCCGTCCTCCCAGCAAGTGATCATGTGCGCGAACCAGAGGGCTTGCACGGCCTCCCGGAACGTCCGGGCGGGCTCGGCAGGGACGCGCTCGCACACCTCGGCGATCTCATCCAATCCGAGGCGGCGGGCTTCCTCGGCATGGCGCGTCCCGAGAGTCGTCGCCGCGTCGCATATCCTGAGCCAGGCGAGGTGGTTGGGACCGGGGTGGGGGTGGGCCTCGACCTCCGCCCGTATGCCTGAGAACCCGAGCCGGAGGACCTTCTCGTAGTCCCGGATGCTGTGGTTCAGGTCCGTGCCCCAGACCGATATGACGCCGTGCTCCTGCGCGAGCGTGATCTCCGGCGGAGTCGGTTCCGCCTGCCACCTGGGAGGCAGTTGCTCGGTCCATGAGAGGAAGCGCTCCCGTTCCTCGTCGGTAAGATGCGACGCGATGTCCTGCGTCCACTCGCTCGGGATCTCGGGAACGAAGGGGATCAGATAGCAGGGGTTGCCGTGCTCGCCGGCGATCAGCTCCCCGTCGGTGATGCGGGCCGGCATCCGCTCGATGATGTTCGCGAGCGCGTAGGCGTTCCGGGTCGGCAGGGGCTCGCCCTCGTGCGCCATCCAGCCCTCGAGGTAGTAGTAGGGGCAGTATGCGCGCCCGTGAAACAGCTCCTCCGGCTGGGCGAGCATCCTCTCCCGCAGCCGTTTGATTCGCGCCGAGGGCCTGTAGGTCATTGGCTCAATCTCACTGGGTGGGTGGGTGGTAAAGTACTCCATCGTTCGGGCAGGAGTTGTACTCCTGCCCGGATCACCGCCTGCGGGAGTTCAACTCCCTCCCTAGTCCTGCGGGCAGGAGTACAACTCCTGCCCGAACAGGGCTCAGAATGACATCGTGCCTGAGTCTGGCGATCAGTCCGGCAGCTCGCGGATGTAGATGTCCTTGAACCAGAGCGGACTGTTGTGATGCTGAAGCTCGATCGTCCCCGTCTCAGGCAGGCCGTTGATGCTGTTCATCTTCACGCGGTCCACCACCTGGACGCCGTTCTCGATGACGGTGACGTAGCCGTTACGCATGATGATGACGAAGCTGTTCCACTCGCCGACCGGCCTGTCCACGTTCCGGCGCGGCTGATTGTTGTCGTTGTAGAGCCCGCCTGAGCCGATCGGGTTGTCCCAGATCTGGACCTGCGGCTGGCCTCGGAGATAGATGCCGCTGTCGCCGCCCTTGTCTATCTTCCAGTCAACCATCAGGATGAAGTTGCGGTAGTCCTTCTCGGTCCGCAGGGAGTCGCCCTTGCCGTCGTAGGTGATGACGCCGTCTACGACCTTCCAGTGCTTCTCGACCTCGGCGTCGTGCTTCCAGCCGGTCAGGTCCTTGCCGTTGAAGAGCGGCTTGAACCACGGCGGGACGTGCTTGCCGGCGATCGCGACGGAGCAGACCGCGAGCATCACGAAGGTGAGTGTCAGCGCAAGTCGTTTCATGTCGGTAGCCCTCCTTTCTATCAGTTTCGACGGCGCGGAGGGCCGTACCTGCCTATGCCGGGGTGCGCTCGGGTTCAGCGGGTGGCGATGCCAGATCTGGCCGTCTCTCGATATGCCCTGAGGGCTACTCGAGACTAGACGGGGCTGGGGCCGGGAAGCCTGGCAGACAGCCCAACCGTTCTCCTCGAGTAGCCACTCTGGTGGCATATCGAGAGGCCGACCCAGCCTGCGGAGACGCGCCTCCCACAAATCAGCACAAAAACGCAGGAGACCGGCTGCCTCGGCCGGTCCTCTGCGTTTACGCTAGGACTTTATTCAGTTTTGCGAGCGTGAGACGAGAGCGATCCAACCCCCCGTTGGCCTAAGCCATATGAATCGCTTCCCGTCTCAGGCATCGTGAGCACTGCGAGCAATGCTCACAATCACTTATGTGACGAAGTATCCGGGTCCAAAGTTCCCTTTCCGAACAACAATTCGTCACATTCTTTGCGGTGCTCGCGGGCGGCCTCGCCGCCGGAAACGGCTTACCGTTTCTGTGTACATGGTAGCACGGCCGGCCCGCGCCGCCAACTGTGTGAAATACGGGTTTTCGCGGGCGGGATCGAGTAGGCGCAAGAACAGAAGCCGAACCCCCTCGGCCCGGAGGCCGGTCCCCCTTGACAAGGGGGACAGCGGTTCTAGCTCCCCTCCTTATCAAGGAGGGGCTGGGGGAGGTTCAGGAAGGCCGTGGGAAGCCGAACCCCCTCGGCCCGGAGGCCGGTCCCCCTTGATAAGGGGGACAGCGGAGTGGGCGCCGGGGGAGGTTTCCGTCCGGCGCACGGAACCCCCCTCCCCTGAGAGGGAGGGGGCAAGGGGGAGGGGTGGGTCTACGCAGAGCGCAAAAAAAGAGCCTCACCTTTCGGTGAGGCTCCAGATGCGCCGGGCGGAAGTCGGTCGGGACCTTGAATCCGCCCTCCGCCCGGCCTGGGCAAGGAGGTATTGGAAAGGAGCATTCTGCACATCAGAATGAGTGCTTTTCCTACTTATGATACGACGCGGGGGCGAGGAAAGTTCCCCCGAAAGTGCATTGTTCACAAAGTTTTCACAGTTTCTTGCCGGGGGGTGCGCGGCGATGCGCCCGCCGGAACCTTAGTATCCGGGATAAGCGCGAAGATCGTCGTCCGCGCGGGGTCGAAGCACGCGTACCTCACCGCAGTCGTGGGTTTCCGTCGATAGGACGCCGGTCGCGACCGCGAGGTCATCCGGCGCGGGAGGCGAAGTCAGGCGCGAGGAGTCCACCCTCAGCCCGATCCCGCCCGCGCAGTCCGTCAGCCCCGATCCGTCATCCACGTAGAAGAAGCCGCTTCCCACCGAGGTCACCCGGCCCCAGATTCTCACGAGTATTCCCGAAGCGCAGTCGTTCAGGCTCCTCCCGGCGACTCCGAGGGGGCGAAGGTGGGCGGTCTCGCCGGTCGGTTTGATGTGTCGGCCGATCAGCATGCGCTCGCCGGCGGCGGTCGAGAGCGTCCCCCCGACTTCGACGACGTCGCCAACGGAGACGCCCAATCCCTGCACCTCGACCGCGGACGACCGGTCGAGCGCCTCGACATAGAACCGCGAGCCGAAGACGCCGGTCACCGCGCCGGTGACGAGGACGCTCTCGCCGTCGGAGAGAAGCCTCGCGATCCCGATGTTCTCGACCGGCGTGTAGGCGGGCTCGAATCTGACGGAGTCGGCAATGACCACGAACCCCGAGTCCGCCGCGTTCGTCAGCCTCACGGTCACGGTGTCGCCCTGCGAAAGGCTGTTCGTGCCGAGAACATTCCACGTGGCGCCGTTCACCTGCTGGTCAACCGTGCGGTTGTACTCGTTCCCGCCGATGATCACTGAGTACCGCGCGGCCGTAGAGCGGTTCGCGCCGGCGGACCATCTGGCCTGCACGTCGTAGATGCCGTCCGCGGGGGCGGTCCACGTCCAGTACGCCCGGGACGTTCCTGAGGGGCTCGCGCTCGCGTAGCGGTAGTCCGGGCCGTAGGCCCCCGGGGTCACGCTTCCGGTTGACCAGGCGCCCTCGACGCTGAACCCCGGGTCGAGGTTGTCTATGATGAAGGCGTCGAGCACCGGAGTCAGTATGTAGAGTTCCTCGGATTCCGCCTCGCCGCCGTTCTCGTCCTGCGCGGAGAGCCGGACTCTGTACACCTGCCCGGGGAGCAGGCCGGCAAGAGTCACCCGGTGCGCAAGCTTCCGCTCCGCCTCGAAGAGCGCGGACGCTGCTCCCGGCGACGATACGTTCTCATACTCGACGCGGGTGTCGGCCGGCCGGTTCGTCTTCCAGCGGACCTCGGCGCCCGTCGTGATGACGTTCGATGCGGCGGCGTCCGTGATCCGGAGCGGCGTCGGCAGGAATCTCACCGCCGGGTTGCCGAACCAGTCGGTCACGCCGACGGCCGCCTGCACCGTATCGGCGACGTCGTACGAGACACGCCACCGGTTCGGGCCGACGAGGGCGCAGGCCATGAGTTCGTAGTTCCCCTGGGCGTCGGAGCGAGCGGCGAACGGCCTGAGCTGGTAGATCTGCTCGTCGAAGGTGATGGTCGCCGTGCGCATTCCACCCGCGTCCTCGGTCTCGACCTGGATGTTCGGCGGGGTGACGTCCGAGCCGTTCCGCCACTTCAGCATGCACTCCCGGCCTGTGAGGTACTCGAAATCCACCAGCGGCAGGCTCGCGTGCAGGTCGCTCAGGCGGATGTGCAGCGCGTCCACCTGCTCGGGGAAGTCCGCCTCTTTCAGGTGGGAGAAGAGCGTGAGGAGCTGCGCCTCGCCGTCGAGCGCCTTGTAGAATGCTTCGGTGAGGATCGCTGTCGTCGCGCCGGCGATGTACTTGCTCCTCGATTCCCAGCCCCTGAGCGCGCCGGGTGACTGGTAGTCGTTCGGGTCGGGATGCCAGGGCACCCAGGCGGACGGGGCGCGCCGCCAGTCGTAGAGGTTGCCGAGCGGCTCCTCGGTGGTGGTGCGGTAGGCCGGCCAGTCGTTCTCGAAGCGGTAGGGGATAAGCTCGTCCAGGTAGCTCTGCCACCCGTCGTCCATGTAGTGCCAGCCGCTCCGGAAAGAAGACGGGTAGAACCCCCGGTCGAGCAGCATGTGCGCCATGGTGCGGTCGAAATCCGGCCTGCAGTAACTGAAGTCCGGGGCCTGGTTCCAGTACCAGAGGCCGTCGCCGTTCGGGTCGCTCCAGAACCATGTGTGGTAGTGATAGGCCATCTCGTCGCCCCAGCGCTCGATCGAGCCGCCGTGGTAGTCTTCCATCAGCTCAAACGGAAGCAGCGGGCCGGTGTCGGTCCCGGCGGAGTAGACCGAACCCATCTGCATGTACCATGTGAACTTGATCGTATTCCCGAGGCTGTCGCGGTGGGCGTCGCGGTAGGACTCCGACATGACGCGCGCCGCCTGGCCTTCCGGGGTCGTGTATGTGGTGTCCAGCTCGGGAAAGTCAATGTGCTCGGCGGCGGTGTTGATCCCTCCGGTCGAGGTGTCCGAGCAGACCTGGACGTATATCTTCGCGGGCGCGACGTCTCCGGGCCTGGTGAAGACCAGGTCGTCCACGTAGAACGTGCTCGTGTGAGCCATGACGAAGTTGCCGACGCACACGTACGACGGCTCGCGCATGTAAGTGAGGGAGATGCTTGCGTCGGGTACGGCGCTGCCGTCGAGGTAGAGGTTCGTCGTGAGGCCGTCGTAGGTGACTCGGAACGAGTGCCACGCGCCGTAAGAGATATGCCGGGCCAGGTTGACCGTCACGCCGGAACCGGAGCCGGGAACGTACAACTGGACAAGGCCGCCCGGCAGGATGAAGATGATCGCCGCGATACCCGCGTCCGCGTTCTGGACCGACCACGGGATCGCCTCGTCACCCATGGACTCGACGTAAAGGTTGAACGTGCTGGTGAACGGCTGGTCGGCGCTCCTCACGCCGGAGCAAGTGTGTACCGCGCCGAGCTCGTTGTTCGACGCGACCTTCAGGCTGTACGAGCCGGAGGTCTTCTGCTCGCCGCTGACGGCGGCGGACCCGGGCTTGACGTACGTCCATCTCGGACCGGCGGTCAGGTCCCCGTCGTCGAAGTCGTCGCTCTGGACGATGCGGTCGGCCGAGGCGAGCGAGGCGAGGCACAGCGCCGCCGCGAGTGCCGTGAACAAGGCGCGGACCGCCCTTCGGGTATACATGCGGACTCACACTCCCATAGTGCATCAGTGCAAGAATCGTGCCAATGAGGGCCGCGGCCCTCAAGCGGGCGTCCCTCGACCATTGTACCACGATCCCTCGAACGCGCAACCCGCGGCGGGCGTTCGGGCGCGGGCGTCCGTGGAGCTTATCTGCGAGAAACACCCTCAACTTCCGGGTCGCAAACGGGAACCTTTCGGCGCGATTCAGCGTCTGAATAAGTGGAAAAGCGAATAGCGCGCAGTCGGATTACCACCATACCCGGGGACAATGGCAGTCTGTACCAGCAATCATCTACCCTGTCCCTGCAATCCGACCTCCTTCCGTCTGAGCCCCAGCTGTTTCCTCCTTTGCCGGCTGGGGCTTTCCTTTGGCCTCCCTGCTCGTACTCGTACTCCTACTCGTACTCGTTCCCGGGCGCGAAAAAAGGGCGGCCCCGTGCGGGACCGCCCCTCGCCGAATACCGGGGGGCAAGGTCGCCCTCACCCCGACCCTCTCCCTTCGAGGGAGAGGGAGTTCACTCCATTCAGGGCAGCGTGTAGCTCACCTTCCCCGTCGCGCGGAGCATCCGGACGTTCTCCGAGCCGATCGCGTACGTCGAGCTGATGCCCTCGATCACCGCGTAAGTCCCCATCGCGGGCGCGGTTATCGAGGACGTATCCACGCGGACGCCCGGGTACCCCGAACCGTCCTGCGCCTGCATCGAGCCGTCGTCCACGTAGCAGAACCCCGCCCCGACGTGCGTCACCCTGCCGGCGACCGACACGAAGAGACCGAGGTTGTTCGCCCCGAGGCCGTCCATCACGCCCGGGGTGTATGCGTTCAGGCTTCCTCCGCCGAGCGACAGGTTCTTCAGCAGGGCGGCCGCCGGGATCGCTCCGGTGCCGGACGAGCCGACCGAGGCGCTCGCTATCACGCGCTCGCCGCCGACGGTCTGAATCGTGCCGGAGACCGACGCCAGCGCGCCGGTAGCGGGCCCGCCCGCGTTCACCCTGATGCCCGAGCTGCCGTCAGGCTCCTCGATGTAGAAGAACGAGCCGAAGTTCGCCGTCACGACCTTCCCCGCTACCGCGGCCGATGAGCCGTCCGGCAGGGCCTTGATCTCGGCGATCGTCGAGGTTGCCGCCTCGTACTGGTACGGCCCGAGGGTCAGCGCGCCGTTCTCCACGCCGTCGCCGTTGAAGCCCTTCACGTGCAGGTACCAGTCGCCCGGCGAGGCGGCGGAGAGGTCGAGCGTGCCGGCGCTCCACTGGGCCTCGGAGCCTGTCCACGAGTGGGTCGGGCTCTGGTCCCATGCGTACCGGTAGTACTGCACCTTCCCCGCGCCGAACCCTCCGACCGCCGTGAAGACGAACTCGGGAGTCGCGTAGGGCGTGCCGGGCGACCTGTCGCAGGTGACGTTCGCGCTCGTCGGCGCGACGGAGAGCGTGTATGCCGAGAACCCCGCCGAGAGCGGCCCGAGGACCGTGCCGTTCCTGCCCCGGAGCAGGCGGGAGTACTGGGTGTTCGCGGCGAGGCCGGACTCCGCTATGGAGGACGAGTTCTTCCCGGCGGAACCCTTCTGCGCCTGAGACCCGTCGAGCAGCAGGTAGCCCGTCTCGATCGGCGAGCGGTCGGCGTAGTTCCACCGGATGCTCTCCGTGCTGAGAGGCGTCGCGGCCAGCGGGAGGGGCGCGACGGGCGGCGGCGCGGTGAACTGCGCGTCGTCGAAGTACCCCTCGGTGTTCACGTTGTACGGGTGGCCGAGGTTCACGCGGGTCAGCCCGAAGGTGTCCGCGGCGGCGGGTTTCGGCAGGGTGCCGATCAGGCTGCCGTTGTAGTAGGCCCTGACGGCGTTCACCCCCACCTCGACGCGGAGGTTGAGCCAGCCGATCGCGCGGATCTGGACCTGCGGCGCCCAGCTCCACGAGGAGCCGTCGAACACGCCCGCGGCGTACTTTGCGCCGTTCATCGGCGAATCGGGGTAGCACCCCACGAAGGCCGAGTAGGCCTCGTTCGATCCGTTGAACCCCCTGATGTGGAGGCCCTGCTTGCTGCTCGAGACCGCCTGGTCCGCGAGGAAGCAGTCGAACGACCCGGCGGCGTAAGTCTCCGCCAGCGCCCTGTACGCGTACGACCCCTGGGTGGAGGTCGTCCCGGTCAGAGTGGCGACGCACACATCGCCGGGGTAGGTCCCGTGGCTGTCCCAGTCGAACGTCTCCAGGCCGCGGAAGGTGCCGTTTGCCACCTTGTCGGCGGGCCAGTTGTTCAGGTCATAGAAGCCGTCCTGCCAGACCACCTGGTGCGTGATCGCGCAGTACGGCGCGCTCTGGGCGGACTGGTTGTTGACAGCGTCGTAGGCGAGCACCGTGTAGCAGTACTGGGTGTTAGCCGCGCGGCCCGCGTCCTGGAAGGTCCGGCCGGGCTGGTCGGCTATCTGCACGCCGTCCCTGAAGAGCTTGTAGCCGATGACGCCGACGTTGTCCGTCGAGGCGTTCCAGCTTATGTTGACCTGGTTCAGGCCGACCGACTCCGCGAAGAGCCCCGTCGGCACGGAGGGGGCCTCGGTGTCCGGCGGGCCGACCACCTCGTAGGTCTTGCTGACAGTCGGGCCGAACCACTGGTAGCCGTCGCGCACCATCCGCCAGTCGGTGGTATACGTGCCGCCGGAGTTCGGCGCGGTGAGCGTGAAGTTGAACGTGTACGTCTGGCCCGGGCGCACCTCGCCGCTGATGATCTGCCTGGTCTGAGGCGTGAACGGATCGTAGTCCCCGACGGCCCCCAGTCTGATCTGCCGGGCCTCGGTCCAGAGCACGCCCCGGTTGCGGAAGGTGATGCTCACGTTGTAGGAGTGCCCGGTCTCCATCGCCGCCGGGAGCGTGTCGCTGACGTACTCCAGGGAGTACTTGTCCCAGGTGGGCGTAGTGCCGAAGTAGTCGCAGATGCCCTTGTAGATGCCCCACATGGTGAGCGATCGGAAGAAGTTGTCGGTCAGGTACTGGGCGTCTCTCGAGCAGGCGTCGTGGAACGCCAGTTCGATCAGGATCGCCGGGCGGTTCGGTATGCGGATCTCGCCGAACCCGCCCGCCGAGTCCTTCACGCCTCGGTCGGACCACATGTCCTCGCCGTCGAACGTGGAGCGAATCGTGTTGACGACGCTGCTCTGCACTTTGTTGGCCAGGTTCAGGCTGTTTGCGACGTGCGCCTGATAGACCATCTGGGTGTCGCGGAAGGTCTCCGTCCCGTTCGCCGTGCCCCCGCCGCCCGCGTTGGTGTGGTGGGCGATGTAGATGTCGGTCCCGTGGTAGTCGGCGAAGAGCGGCCTCGCGCGGATGTCGTCGCTGCTGCGCCCGACGGCGGTCTCGGCGCCGCAGTTGCCGGACGAGCTGGCCCAGACGGAGCACGGGTATCCCTGGCCTCTCAGCCAGGAGTATGACGCCATCTTCCACCAGGGCAGGCCCTCGTAGCTGTTGCAGCAGTTGCTCTCGTTGAGCTCGCGGGCGGAGTATACGGCCGCGCCGTCCTGAGTCAGGTACTGGTACAGGAACTGCATCAGCCGGATGCTGTTCGTGTCCTCCAGCACGGCCTCGCCGAACCCGCACGGGTCGCCCCTCTGCCAGTACCAGCCGGAGCCGTTCCAGAAGCGCCCGTGGGACGGGCCGATGGCGATCTTCCTGGTCGCGAGCCCGCTGGTCGAGACGCCCTCTACGAGCGGCGGCGCGGCCTCCCCGACGACCGGGGCGGGCGCGAGATAGTCGGACAGCGGCTTGCCCTGGCGCGTGAGCTTGATCTGCCTGATCTTCGGGAAGTCGCCCAGGGTGGCGGTGAACTGGTCGAAGATGCTCTGGAGCGCGGCCTCGTCGAACCCGGCGAGCACTTGGGCGGAGAGCCCGACCTCCACGCCGTCCGAGGTCAGCGCCACGCCCTCGACCTTCGTACCCGACGGTATCGCCGAGGTGTAGCCGAGGACCTTCTCCTCCACGGTAGGCCCTTCGACGAGCCCGCGCACTGCGGCCTCGACGAGGTTCTTGCCCGCCGGAACTTCGCGCTGGACTATCCTCAACTGGTCCTGTTGGTAGAACCGCAGGCCGACCGTGTCGGCGGATGCCGCGGCCCCGAACGCGCACAGGCATGCCAGGCCGATGCACAGCAGTGTTTCGAGTCTTCTCATCTGCCTCGACTTCTCCTTTCGGCAGCAGGGAGCCGGTCAGGTTCGCCCGCGCCTCTGCCGGAAAGCGGGCCGCGCGCCGATGCGCGGCCCGGATTGACTCCCGTTTCTATGGATATATCACCGCGTCGGCGTCGCTTCTCGGCCTCAGGACGGGTATGTAGACTTCGCCCTGCTTCAGTATCGAGCTGACGCCGGTTATGACGCACTGCTTGCCCTCGGTGAAGGCGGCCGTCAGGCCGGTCTTGTCCACGCGGACGCCGATCCAGCCGGAGCCGTCCTGAACGAGCGAGCCGTCGTCAACATAGGCGAACCCGGTGTCGTCGTGCGTGATCTTGCCTGCCACGCTCACCAGCAGGCCGATGTTGTTCACGCCGATGCCGCCGGTGAC
>JAGONM010000025.1 GCA_017993055.1 Armatimonadota bacterium | reverse complement strand
TCCTTGTGCCGACTCTTCGACGGGATGCAGAGCGCCGACCCGTAGGCGTTGTTCGCCCGGAACTTCCCCTTCGGAAGCGGGGCGACGTCCCACCGGAAGCGCCGCACCTTCGAGAGCGTCGGCACGTCCCAGTGCCCGCCGAACATCATCGCCACCTTGCCGGTCATGAACATCTCGTAGCCGCCCATGTCCGCCAGTTCGCCGGGCCGCGTGGTGACGTGATGCTTGAACCGCAGGTCGACGAGCCATTGCAGCGCTTCGATGGCCTCCGGCGTGTTCATCGTGCTTCGAGTTGGACGGAGCGGGCTATCGACGATCTCTCCGCCGTTCTGCCAGACGAAGTGCCGCCAGTCGCCGATCAGCGTGCCGAACTGGTCGATGCGCCCGTCCTCATCGAAGTCGAAAGTAAGCGCCTTCGCAGCCCCAAGGTAGTCGGCCCACGTCCATCCCTGCCTTGGATACGGCAGGCCGGCCTCGTCGAAGAGGTCTTTGTTGTAGAAGACGACGCCGATCGCGATGTCATTGGGCAGGCCGTAGATGTCTCCGTTCCAGCGGTATGAATCGAGCGCCTTGGGGTAGAAGTCGGGAAGATCGAGGTCACCGTCACGTTCGATGTAGGGCTGGAGGTTCTCGATGGAGCCACTCTCCGCGAACTTGGGGAAGCGGCTCGACTCCATGAAGATGACGTCGGGCGCGACGCCTGCGGCGGTCATAGTCTGGAACTTGTCCCAGTACTGGGCGTAAGGGAGGTTCTCGAAGCGCACCTTGACGTCGGGGTTCAGGAGCATGAACTTCTTGGTGGCCTTGCGCCAGACCTCAAGCTGATCGGGCGTCGCGCGGGTGAGGTAAACGATCTCGGTCGTCCCCTGCCCCGCGTTCCGCCGCCCGCAACCGGAGAACATCGCCGCCAGTATAAGTGCCAGGATGCCAAACCTTTTCACTGCCGACACACTCCCAGAGAACGCGGAAGTAGGGAAGGAGCGGAGGACACGGAGAAGGCTTTCGATCGGGAATCCGTGCTCTCCCCGGCCCTCCGTGCTTCCGTGTTCTGAATGGCTTACGCCCCTCGCAGGGTCGCGAGCCGCTCCTGGAGCTTCTCGATCTTTTCGGTCGACTCGCGGGCGATGCGCTGCTCCTTCTCGATGATCGGAGCGGCGGCTTTGGCCATGAATGCCTCGTTTGCCAGCTTCCCGGCGCTTCGAGCGAGATCCTTCTCGACGCTCGCGATCTCACTGGTAATGCGCGCGATCTCCTTGTCGATATCCACCAGACCGGCGAGTGGAATGTAGATGTCCGCGACCGGCAGGTGGGCAGAGATGAACTTGCCCTCTCCGGTGGCGGGCGACGCGGCGGCGATGCCGAGCCTGCTCACCTTGGCCAGGATCTTGATGCTCTCAAGACCACTTGCGACGGACTCCTTCGCCTCACCCGTCTTAGGGACGATCATGCACTCGACCTTCTTGTCCGGCGTGATGCCGCTCTCCGCGCGAAGGTTGCGGATGGCACGGACGATCTCCATGATGGCGCCGACTTGTGCCTCGGCGGATGCATCCCGGAGCGACTCATCGGCTTTCGGGTACTCGGCGATCATGATGCTATCACCCTCGTGCGGGATCGACTGCCAGATCTGCTCTGTGATGAACGGCATGATTGGGTGCATCAGGCGCATCGAAGTCTCCAAGACGTGCCAGAGCACCCACTTCACGCCAGCGCTCTCCTCACCGCGGAGTCTCGGCTTGGCCATCTCAATGTACCAGTCGGCGTACTCGTTCCAGAGGAACTCGTAGAGCGCGCGGGCGGCGTCGTCCATGTCGTAGTCGCCTAGGCCCCTGTTCACGGCGGCGATAGTACCCTGCAGGCGGCTGATGATCCACTTGTCCTCGAGGGTAAGCTTATCTGCCGATGGAGCTTCGGGGCTCGCGTGACCGGTCTCCTCCAGGCTCAGGAGCACGAACCGCGAGATATTCCAGATTTTGTTGCTGAAGTACCGGATCGCTTCCACGCGGCCCTCGGAGAAGCGCATGTCCTGATTCTTGCCTGTCTGCTGGATCAGCGCGAATCTGAGAGCATCGGCCCCGAACTTCTCTATGGTGTCGAGCGGGTCTATCCCGGTGCCGAGCGACTTGCTCATGCGCCGGCCCTCCTCGTTGAGCACCGTCGCGTAGATATAGACATCATGGAACGGGATCTGCTCACGGAAGTCTAGGCTCGTCATGATCATCCGGGAGACCCAGAGGTAGATGATGTCGCGAGCTGTAACCAGCACCGAGGTCGGGTAGAAGTAGTCCAACTCCGGAGTGTCCTTTGGCCAGCCCATGGTCGCGAACGGCCAGAGCGCCGACGAGAACCATGTGTCGAGGACATCCGGGTCCTGCTCGAGGTTCTTAGAGCCGCACTTCTTGCACGCCTCGACCTCGGTCTTGGCAGCCGTGTACTCGCCGCAGTCGAGGCACTTCCAGACAGGGATGCGGTGGCCCCACCAGAGCTGGCGGGAGATGCACCAGTCGCGGATGTTCTCCATCCAAGCGGTGTAGGTGTCAGCGTATCGCTCGGGCACGAAGCGGACATCGCCGTTCTTCACTACATCGATGGCCGGCTGAGCGATCTCGCTCATCTTGGCGAACCACTGCTCGGAGAGAAGCGGCTCGATGGTCGTGTCGCATCGGGCGCACGTCCCGACGGAGTGGAGGTACTCCTCCTCGCGGACGAGCAGATCCTTGCCTCGCAGTTCATCGACGATCGCCTCGCGCGCGGCATAGCGGTCCATGCCGGCGAACCGTCCGGCCTCCCCGGTCATCGAGCCGTCCGTGCCGATGACGATCACGCTGGGCAGGTTGTGCCGCATGCCGATCTCGAAGTCGTTCGGGTCGTGAGCGGGCGTCACCTTGACGGCGCCGGTGCCGAACTCGGGGTCGACGTGCGCATCAGCGACGATCGAGATCGCCCGGCCCATGATCGGCAGGATTGCGTTCTTGCCGACCATTCCGACGTAGCGGTCATCCTCGGGGTTGACGGCAATCGCGGTGTCACCCAGCATCGTCTCGGGGCGCGTGGTGGCGACCGTGATCACGCCGGAGCCGTCCTCCAGCGGATAGTCAATGTGCCAGAGGTGACCGGCGACCTCCTCGTACTCCACCTCGATGTCGGAGATGGCGGTCTGGCATCTCGGGCACCAGTTGATGACCCGCACGCCTCGGTAGATCAGGCCGGCGTCGAACCAGCGGACGAACTCCTCGAGGACGGCGTCCACGTAGCCCTCATCCATAGTGAAGCGCAGGCGATCCCAGTCGAAGCCGTAGCCCATGCGCTTGAACTGGTTGAGGATCGTGCTGCCGTACTGATCGCGCCACTCCCAGACAAGCTCGATGAACCTCTCGCGGCCGAGGTCGTGGCGTGTGAGTCCATCCTTTGCAAGCTGTTGCTCGACCTTGTTCTGGGTCGCGATGCCTGCGTGGTCGGTGCCTGGGAGGATCAGCGTGTTGAAGCCTTGCATTCTCTTCCAGCGGCCGAGGACGTCCTGGATCGTGTAGCATAGCGCGTGGCCGATGTGCAGCGAGCCGGTAATGTTGGGCGGCGGGATGGTGATCGAGTACATCGGCTTGGACGGGTCTACCTCGGCCTGGAAGTAGCCCTTTTCGATCCAGTAGTCATACCACTTCGGCTCGACAGCCTGCGGGTCGTACACTTTCGGTAGCGTATCGTATTGATTCATGAGTGCTCTCCTGCGGAGTACTGAAGTGATGGAGCACTTAAGCTCCTCCGCTCCATAAAGACGAAGCCCCCCTCATCCGACAAGGACGAGAGGAGCCTCCCGCGGTACCACCTTGATTCGCCCGCCGACCACCCTGTATCCCAGGCGATTGAAATCGCGGCTAGAAGGACACAAAGTCCACTTTGATGAACCCAGATGGCGGACAGACCTCGAACGGCGGTAACGGGCTCTCCCGGCCGGGCTTACTGCAGTTCAGCCCGGCAGCTCGTGGGCGACGTTCGGAGGACCGTATCCGGGCGGCTCGCAGCATGCGCCGCCCTCTCTGAAGGGTCGGTATCCCCTACTCTTCCCATTCAATGCTTTTCTGCGTCTTCAGTTCTTCAGCGTCTCAGCGATCCGTCCCGTCCGAACCATTGTGAAGCGCGATCTTCAGCACCTCATCGGCATGCTCGACCGGCTTGAATGCCAGTTCCTCGCGGACGTAGTCGGGAATCTCCTCGAGATCCTTAAGGTTCTCTCTGGGCATGATGATCGTCCGGATGCCGGCTCTGTGAGCGGCAAGCACTTTCTCTTTCAACCCGCCGATCGGTAATACCTTCCCGCGGAGAGTGATTTCTCCGGTCATCGCCACCTCGCGCTTCACGGGACGCCTGGTGAGCGCCGATGCGAGCGCGGTCGCGATGGTTATACCCGCGGACGGGCCATCCTTCGGCACTGCGCCCGCCGGAACATGAATATGTATGTCTAGTTTATGTGTGAAATCCTCATCAATCTTAAGCGTGCGCGCCTTCGATCGTACATAGGTCAGCGCGGCCTGCGCAGACTCCTTCATCACATCACCGAGTTGGCCGGTCAGCAGAAGCTGGCCCTTATCGGCACGCATCAGACCCACCTCGATGCTCACGATGTCGCCACCGAACTCGGTATAGACCAACCCGGTGGCGGCGCCGATCTCGTCCTTCTCCTCTGCAGCCCCGTAGTGGTATTTGGGCTGGCCGAGCAGTTCCTTCACCTTCCTCGGTGTGATCCGGGTCAGGCTCTTCCTGCCCTCAGCAACCTGTTTAGCGATCTTACGACAGATCGTAGCGATCTCGCGCTCGAGGTTTCGTACGCCGGCCTCACGCGTGTACTCGCGGATTACAAGGCGAATCGCGCTCTCGTCGAACTTGATCCGGCTCGGCTTCAGGCCATGGTCCCTCGTCTGCTTCGGAACGAGGAACAACTGCGCTATCTTGAGTTTCTCGTCCTCGATGTACCCGGCGAACGGAATGACCTCCATGCGGTCTCTCAGGGGCGGCGGGATCGTGTCGAGCAGATTCGCCGTTGTGATGAACATGACGTCGGACAGGTTGAACGGGACTTCCAGATAGTGATCACTGAACCCCGTGTTCTGTTCGGGGTCGAGCGCTTCCAGCAATGCCGCCGAGGGATCACCTCGGAAATCGGCCCCGACCTTGTCTATCTCATCGAGCATGAACACGGGATTGTTCGAGCCGCTCTGCTTGATGCCCTGAATGATGCGACCGGGCATCGAGCCGATATAGGTCCTGCGGTGGCCCCTGATCTCAGCCTCGTCCCTGATGCCTCCCAGCGAGACGCGGATGAACTTCCGACCAAGCGACCTGGCTATCGAGCGGCCGATGGACGTTTTGCCGACGCCTGGAGGACCGACGAAGCAGAGGATCGGGCCTTTCATCTGCCCCGAGAGCTGTTTGACCGCGAGAAACTCCAGGATACGCTCCTTGGGCTTGCCAAGTCCGTAATGGTCCTCATCGAGCACCCGCGCGGACTCGGCTATGTCAATGCTGTCCTCGGTGTTGACGTTCCACGGCAGAGACACGAGCCAGTCGAGGTAGTTCCGCACGACGACGCCCTCAGGCGCGGCATAGGGCATTTTCTCCAGCCGGTCGAGTTCCTTGTTGGCGCGCTCCTGGACTTCCTCCGGCATGGCGGCTTGCTCGATGCGTGAGCGGTACTCCTCGATCTCACCGTAGCGCTCGTCGCGCTCGCCCAGTTCCTGCTGGATCGCCTTCATCTGCTCGCGAAGTATGAACTCGCGCTGGGTGTCGCCCATCTCCTTCTCGACGCGGTTACGAATACTCCGCTGAATCTCGAGAATCTCCGTCTCCTTCTTGAGAAGGACACTCAGCTTCTCGAGCCGCTCTTTGGCCGAGATAGTCTCAAGGATGTCCTGCTTCGACTCGACGCGCAGCGGCAGATACGGCGTAATGCTATCCGCGAGCCGTCCAGCCTCGGTGATATTGATGACGTTGACCAAGGCTTCGGGCGGGATCGAGCGACCGATGTTCACGATCTGCTCGAACTGGGTGACAACGCTCCTCATCAGAGCCTCGACCTCTATGCCGGACTCCTCGATGCAGGGAATGCTCTCGACCTTGACCAAGAAGAACGGCTCGGTCTCCTCGTACTTGACGACCCTGACGCGCTCGACTCCCTCAAGAACCACCCGCACCGTACCGTCGGGGACCTTCATTATCTGCATGACCTCGGCCACGAGGCCGACCCCGTATATGTCCTCCGGCTCGGGATCGTCCGTGCCGACCTGTTTCTGGGCCACCAACAATATGAAACGCTGGCGTGCCATCGCCTCGTCGAGGGCCTTGACAGACTTCTCGCGGCCAACGAACAGCGGGAACACCATCTGAGGGAAGTAGACCGCGTCCCGGATCGGCAGAAGCGGGAGTTCATCCGGGAGTTCGTCTATCAACTGCTCGTCGAGGGTTTCCGGTTCGGGTTCAGGCTTTGGCTTGTGAGCCTTGGTCTGAGACTTTGCCATGAATCGTGTCACCTTTCCTGATCAAAGCGAGAAAACTGGTTTTCTTGGTCTATGCAGCTCTTTTCGAGCGCCACATGTCCGGACAGGGCCACCAAGCAACGACCCGTCATCATGACAAAGGCCGGCGGCGGAATCCCAATGACTGGCATCCACCGTCGGCCTTATTGACCAACCAAGTGACTAGGATGCCGCCTTGAACTCCTCCACGACGAGCGTGGGCTCTTTGCCGCACAGGATCACATCGGCGTCAATGATGCATCCCTTGATCCCCGGGGTCGAGGGAATCTCGTACATGATATTCATCATGACTTCCTCGATGATCGCCCGAAGCGCACGCGCGCCGATACTGCGCTTTATCGCCTCGCCCGCGATGGCATCGAGGGCACCCTCGGTTACCTCGAGTTCGACCCCATCGTACTCGAAGAACTTCTGATACTGCTTGATCAGCGCGTTCTTCGGCTCCACGAGTATCCGCATGAGCGCCGTCTTGTCCAGCGCCTCGAGCGTTCCGACCACGGGAAGCCTTCCGATGAACTCGGGGATGAAGCCGTACTTCAGCAAGTCCTCCGGCATGACCTCGCAGAGCAGATCGCCGACCTGCCGCTCAAGTTTGCTCTCGACCTTCGCGCGGAACCCCATCGTCTGAGTGCCGACTCTGCGCTCGATAATACTTTCGAGCCCGTCGAACGCCCCGCCGCAGATAAACAGGACATTCGTGGTATCAAGCTGCACGTAGTCCTGCTGTGGATGCTTTCTGCCGCCCTGCGGAGGAACGTTGGCCGTCGTGCCCTCAAGAATCTTCAGCAGAGCCTGCTGAACTCCCTCGCCGGAAACGTCCCTCGTGATTGAAGGATTCTCGGCCTTGCGGGCGATCTTGTCTATCTCGTCAATGTAGACGATGCCGCGCTGTGCGTTGCGGACCGTTGCCTGAACGCTCTCCCCCGTATCCGCCGCCTGCAAAAGCTTCAGGAGGATGTTTTCGACATCCTCCCCAACGTATCCTGCCTCAGTAAGAGAAGTTGCGTCGGCAATGGCGAAAGGAACGTTCAGAATCTTGGCCAGAGTCTGAGCGAGAAGCGTCTTGCCGCAGCCGGTCGGGCCGATCAGCATGATGTTGCTCTTCTGCAACTCAACTTCGTGGCACGGCGAGTTGATGCGCTTGAAGTGGTTATAGACGGCCACGCTGAGAGCGCGTTTGGCCTTCTCCTGGCCGACCACATACTGGCTCAGGATGCGGTAGATCTCTTTCGGCTTCGGCACGGAACCGAGCGGTGAGAACTCATCACCGGTCTTGGGCAGTTCACTCTTGATCGTATCGTTGCACAGATCGAGGCAGTCGAGGCATATGCCGCCGTAGACTCCCACTATGAGCTTCTTTACCTGTTCCCTGGTTCTGCCGCACAGAGCACAGCGCTGGTCGTTACGATCGAATCCAACCCTCGGCAAGATCTTGTACCCCCAATGTCAGCTTCAGGCTATCTGTTGTCTCTCGCGATCACATCGTCAATCAGGCCGTATTCCTTAGCTTCGAGGGCGGACATGAAGTAGTCCCTGTCCGTGTCCTTCTCGACCTTTTCGATGGCCTGGCCGGTGTGCTTCGAGAGAATCTCGTTGAGGAGGGCCCGATATCTGAGCACTTCCTTAGCCTGGATGTCTATGTCTGAAGGAGTGCCGTGGAAGCCCGCGCTGCCCTGATGGATCATCATGCGGGCATTCGGCAGAGCGCACCGCTTGCCCTTTGCCCCACCAGCCAGCAACACGGCGCCCATGCTCGCAGCTTGACCGACGCAAATGGTCGCAACGTCGGGCTTGATGATCTGCATCGTGTCGTATATGGCGAGGCCCGCTGTCACAAGGCCTCCGGGGCTGTTGATGTAAAACTCGACATCCTTGTCCGGATCTTCCTTCTCGAGGAAGAGCAACTGAGCGATAATCAGGTTTGCTATATCATCGTCCACGGTAGTGCCCAGGAATATGATGCGTTCCTTGAGCAGGCGAGAGTAGATGTCATATGCTCGCTCTCCCCTTGCGGACTGCTCGACGACCATAGGTACCAGTGCCATGCGTTGGTTGTCTCCTTTTCTATACGAAGCGGCCATCACATGGTGCTCAGTGCACTTTGACAACGCGGATGGGTCTCCCCATTAGTCATATTATGTGCTCTGTTCGCCGCTTTCTGCACTCTTGATTGTGGAAACCGACAGAATAAAGTCGGAGATCCTCTTTTCCTGCATCGCTTCCTCAAGCCCGTCGCGACCGCCCCGAGGCTCCAAATAAGCCTCGACAGCCTCGCGGGGAGCGTTGGAAGCTTCTTCCAGTCGGGAGATCTCGGCCTCCACTTCCTCCTCGGTGACGACAAGGTTCTCATTCTCTGCAAGCTGTCCCAGGACCAGCCCGATCGCCACGCGCCGAGAGTAGGATTCGGTCAGGTCGGCCATGAACTCGTCGCCGGTGCGACCCAGTCCCTCCAAGTACTGCTTGAGCGTTCGTCCCCGTTGCTCGAGGTCTTCTCGCAGGTGTTCGAGGTGATGCGCGACACGCGCCTTGACCATGATCTCGGGGTAGCTCACCTGGGACCTCGAGACGATTTCCTCGATGATCCTGCTCTCGACCTCCTGGTCTGCCCGCGCGTTGGCTCTGTCCGTCAGGCTGTCGCGAAGTCCGTTCTTAAGCGCATCGAGCGAATCGTACTCTCCGAGGGACTTCGCGAACTCGTCGTCCAGATCGGGAAGAACGAGCTCGCGAATGGCTTCGACCGTGACGGTGTAGTCCGCTTTCTTGCCGGCTAGCGATTCGTCCGCAACATCGGCCGGGTACTCAATCGTAAAGCTCTTCTCTTCTTCGGCGTTCATGCCGACAACCTGATCGTCGAAGACGGGCGGATTCGATCCGATGCTGACCACGGTCCGTCTCGGCTTGCCGGGATTCTCTCCTTCGACAACGGCCAGCATCTGCATGACGACCACATCGCCCGACTGAACCGGCCGGTCCTCGACTCCTCTCATCTCGCCGCGCTGCATCCGAAGGTGCTTCAGTTCGGCGTCAATGTCCTCGTCCGTAATGTTCACCGTCGAGCGCTCGACCAGGATTCCGCGGTATTCGCCAAGCTCGACTTTCGGAGGAAGAGGGACCTTCGCCTTGAAGATGAGCGGCTGGTCAGCCTCGAACTGCACAATGTCTACGTCCGGGTCGGCGTAGGGATCAATGTCGTTGTCCTTGAGAGCCTGCGCGTACGCATCCGGGAGCAGTTCGTCCAGCAAGTGACGGCGCACCGTCTCATCGGACAGGTGCTTTTCCAGGATTGCCCTCGGGGCCTTGCCCTTTCGAAACCCCGGGATCGAGGTGTGCGCTCCGATCTCCTTGTAGACCTTGTCTCTTGCGGTAGATACCTGCTCGGCCGGAATCTCGATATTGAGTTCCACCTCGCATGGATCTTGCTGTTCGACTGTTACCTGCATCTTCTACGGCTCCTTGGTTTGGCCTTCACAAGAACGCCCCGCCGCGGGATATCCATGGCGGCGAGGCGAGGCATAAACAGCACAAAGTACAAAGCACTCGGTTCTGCTACCTCGTACCCTGTACTTTGCACTTCAGATCATGGAGCGGGAGACGGGATTCGAACCCGCGACATCCACCTTGGCAAGGTGGCGTTCTACCACTGAACCACTCCCGCATGCTCGGAACGCCAAGACAAACCGCCGATCCGCGCCGTATGAGTACTCCGTACCCCGGTACTTCGTACTTCCTGGTGGGCGAGAGGAGAGTTGAACTCCTACGCCTTGCGGCACTAGATCCTAAGTCTAGCGTGTCTGCCATTCCACCACTCGCCCGTGATTCCATTCCGCCGGCGAGCGCAGAGCCGACATAGGCCGGCGCTGATTCCATATGTTAAGGGATGGTGGATCGTGAAGGACTCGAACCTTCGGCCCGCTGATTAAGAGTCAGCTGCTCTACCAACTGAGCTAACGATCCAGAACCTTGTTCGCTCCCCAAGCCAGGCAGATTATAAACTCTACCGCCGGGTTTGTCAACCCCGGGTTCGCACTCTGCGACACCGGATGGCGCGGCTGGAGGGACTCGAACCCCCAACCCTCAGTTCCGAAGACTGATGCTCTATCCATTGAGCTACAGCCGCATGTACCGAGTACAATACTATCATCTCACTCGCGTGGTGTCAACCGGATGCGAGTCCGACGGTCGTACTCACACAATCAAAAGGACGAGAGGGCGAGACTCGATCGAAGCCCTGAAAAACGGCTTGCATGGAATCCCACCCTCGCGAGGACGGCATCGAGGTACGCCTACTCAAGCGCTGCGTCAATCTTCGGCTGGTTGAATCCAACGATCACTTCTTCGCCGATCTTGATGACCGGCACGCCGCGCTGACCGGACAAGTCCACCATCTCCTGGAGCTTGTCTCTCTGTTCCGCGACATTGAAATCCTGATACGCAACACCCTTCTGCTGCAGATACTCCTTGACTTTCCTGCACCACGGGCATGTGGGGTTCGAGTAGACTTTCACTTCCTTGTCGGCCATATACGAATCTCCTCTCTGCGAATATGCCAGCAGAGCCGAGGACGATTTCCCCGGATGCCATTAGGTTAGTACCCGCACACGAAGGACCGCCAAACAAGAGGAGTTCGCGTCTCGGAGAGAGCATATATCAGCATGAAGCCCCGAATATCGGAGCTCTATCGATTCCTGTCTGAGGTTTTCCACGAGTACGGGGACGACCAGGGCAGTCTGGCTGCGGCGGCGATGGCCTTCTTCGGCCTCTTGTCACTGCTGCCTCTCTTGCTGCTCGCCATCGGCGTCTTCGGGAGGGTGCTCGGCTCCCAAGAGGCTTATGATCAGGTTCTTCGCTTCATCACGAGCTACGCCCCCGCAGGTACGGAGAATCTAACGCAGAACCTTGATACGATCCGGGAATCGTCGCACTTGTTCAGCGGCCTCGGCCTTCTTGCACTGCTCTGGGCCGGCAGTTCCATTTTCGTAATACTGCAGCATGCGATGAACATCGCGCTCGGACTCAAGCGGAGGCTGAACTACTTCGCGCTGAGGCTCAGGGCTCTGGCGCTTGTACTGGCCTCCGGGGTGCTGTTCGCTCTGTCCGTCGGAACGACTTGGGCCCTAACCGCCGTCAGGACATTTGACGCCCCCATACTCGGACTGCAGTCAGTCGAGTTCGACCCCTTCTGGAACCTCGTCGCAACCCTGATACCGATCGCAACCTCTATGCTGATGTTCTTCCTGATATACAAGTTCCTGCCGGCGGCGAAGACCGGCATCCGCGGGCCGCTCGCCGCCGGAGTCACCGCCGGCCTGCTTTTCGAACTGGCGAAGTGGGGTTTCGGGGTATACCTCAGGAGCTTCGCGAACTTCTCCGTGGTGTACGGCTCGATCGCCGGCGTGATCATTGCCGTTCTGTGGATATACTACGTTTCGATGATCACTGTGTTCTGCGCCGAGATCGCCTCGGTCGTGAGGAAGCGGGAGCAGCACATGGTGGACCGGACGACTATATGATTGCGCCCTGCCCGAGCAGCACACTCCTGAGCAGGGCCGCGTCGAGCTGCCGAGGGGAGACCTGCTGCTCGACGCAGAGGGCCGCCGCAACACCCGCCGCCTGGCCCAGCGCCATACAGTTCGGCATGATGCGCATCGCAGCCTGACCCTCGTGAGTAGAGGATATGCAACGCCCGGCCACGAGCAACTGCTCTACCTCCAGCGGCACCAGTGATCTGTAGGGCACCTCATACCAGTCCCCATGGGGAGGACCGATCCCCGGCTTACCGTCGTCGGCCCGAACGTATCCTCTACCAACCGGCGAGTGAATGTCCACCGCGTAGGCCGACCTCAGCACCGCATCGGGATACTTCCGACCTTGGGAGACATCGTCCACACTGAAGACATGCTCGCCTACTATCCGACGAGTCTCGCGGACGCCGACCTGTGGGGCGGTCTGTATGAGATACGAATTCTCGAATCCGGGAACGTACTTCCGGAAGAATGTCATCAGGGCCATCGCCTGCCTGTGACACTCTATCTCCGCCTTTGTCAGGTCAGTCGAATCGGTACCACTCACACCACCGACGTGGGTCGTGTTGACAACCACCTGGCCCGGAGCTGGCATCGCGATGAAGAACACCATCTCCTGAGGCAGGGGGAACTCGCCGTTCTTGCGAGCTTCGTCAACCTCTTTGTAGAAACCGGCCACGCCGGCTGCGGTTGCCAGCAGCCGCTCGACGTCTTCCTGGCTGGATGGTTTGGGAAAGCGCATCTGGTCGGGATTCGCAAGCGCGTACTCGAGGCACTTACGCATCTCGACTCCGCCGACCGTAAACATAAGCGTCATCGCCTGTGTCAGCCCGTGAGCGGGACCGCCCATCTCAAATGGCGCCCCCGCCATCGCGGAGACATCGCCGTCTCCCGTGGCATCCACGACAACCTTGGCGTCTATTCCGAGCGGTCCGCCCTTCGTGAACGCCTCCACACCCGCGATGGCAGGCCCTGTCTTGCGTACACCGCTGATCCACGAGTGCAGGAGAAGCTCCCCGTCCGCCTCCAGGATCATTTCCTGTGCGGCGAACTTCATCGCCTCGGGGTCGAACGCTCGACCGAATAGCCCACCCAGGCTGCTCATCCGGTCGCAGATCTCCGCAAAGAAGCCTCCGATCAACGGAGCGCCGGTTGACGTTCGCGAACTCATGAACGGGTTAACCAGTCCGGCCGTACCCATGCCTCCAAGGAAGCCATATTTCTCGACCAGCAGAGTCCTCGCACCCTGTCTGGCCGCGCTTGCCGCTGCCGCAACGCCGGCAACTCCACCACCGGCAACAAGCACATCACAGGAAAAATCGGGTTTCAACTCGCCGCACACCTCCCGGCATTCATCAAGCGGATTCACTATGCAAGTATACCATTTTGCGCGAGCCCTGCCGAGAGGGAGTCGGATCAACGTGCAATTAAGCCATTGTTCGGCGTGCGCAATACTGGTAAAAATGCTGGTTGACAGCCCGCATACCGCAACATATACTGGATTCAGCAGTGTGTTCCCCACGTTCCCACGCCGAATGCCATGCAAGAAGCAGCATCCAGAGTAGAAACGATCCTCGAGGTCGGCTCCACCGTGGTCGGGACTGTAGTCAAGCTCGCGGAATATGGAGCGATCGTTAGACTAGAGGGCGGCAATACCGGCCTTGTTCACATCTCCGAAGTGGCCGATACCTTCGTCCGTGATATCAACGACCATTTCAAGGAGCACGACCGGATACGCGCCACGGTTCTCAGTCGGAACGGCAGGGGGCGCTACCAACTCTCCACGAAGAAGATCGAGCAGCCGGCCCGCGAGCCCGTTCTCTCAAGACGACCCCAGAGGCCCGTCGAACGCATCCCCGATCCCGTGAACCTCGGCCCCGAACACGAAACCGCACCGCGATCCGCCGCGGCCGACTCGATCACTTTCGAGGACCGTCTGAAGGCGTTCCTGAAGGACAGCAACGACCGACAGTTCGACGTCAAGCGACACCTGGAATCCAAGCGAGGCAGCCGAAGGCGTTAGGATCCGACTCCATGAAACAAAAGTGGCACATTCGAACGTCTAATACTAGTGGTAGTGATGTGCCAATAGCGCTCCGGACAGAGGCAGTTTTGGAAAGGAGTGACACAGAATGACAGGAAGACTTCGAGCTATCCTCGGGTTTACGATTTGTCTAGCCATGGCAATGACTGCCGTAATGATCTTTGTCTGCGACGATACCTCCTGGGCAAAAGGCGCCGTCAAGTCCTCCGGCGGCGGCGGGAGTTCGGATAATGAATCGAGATCGTCTGCCAGATCGAGCGACTCAGGCGGATCGGCCGGCGGAGCGTCGGGCGGATCCAGCCGATCGTCAGATTCATCCATCCGCTCGTCGGCTACCGTGGATCGAAGCCCTGCCACACGCATCGAGACCCGCTCACCCTCGGGTTCGATCACGAACAGGCTAGACCAGGAGTTCCAACTCCGCTCGGTATCTTCCCGGCAAGACACGCGAACTCCGAGTCCCACATATCGCAAGGATTACGCGGACATCGGCGACCTCTGGAGGGGGCGGCAGGAGAAGCGCGACACAGACAACCGACGGTACGACGACTATCGGAGAGGATACCACGATTCGGGTCCAGGATACTACGGCCGGTCCGATGGCTGGGGGTGGAGCGTAGGGGTGTATACTCCATCCTTCCGGTACCGATACTACTCTTACGACTACTTCCCCACGCGGTGCTACCCGTCCGTATATTGCTACTACTACGACTACTTCCCGCCGTACCTTTTCCACGACCGCGTGTTCTTCACGGCCAGACTGTCCAATGCCAGGATGGTGCTGGAGGTTCCGGTGTTCGTCTACAGCCGGTCCAGTGACTACTACCTTTCCGACTCGATACAGAAGGGCCTATGGGCGGCCCTCAGAGACATCCAGCGGGCCTGGGAGAGATCCGAGCCGGAGCTCATCATGCGGCACGTCAAGAGCTATCTCGCAGTGGACGTATACCTCAGGGATGAGTATTCGTACTCTCTCGATACGACCGACTACTACGATATGACACGCGACGCGATGTCGGTCATCAAGACCTACTCGTTCGACTTTGACAAAGTGAACCGGGCGGGTCTCGACCGGCACATCGCGAAAGGCAAACACGTGTACACCGACCGTTACGGGGCTCTGAAGACGGTATTCGTTTCGTACACCCTGGAGCGGTTCGGTTCGGACTGGTACATCACGGCCGTAGGGTCGTCGCCGTATCCCAACTGATCCAGGCCGAGGACCCCGGGGCATCAGATATCGAGCCCCGGGGTCTCGTTCTTTTCGCGCGAGGTGATGGGAAGATGAGAGCAAGACACGTTGCGCTTATGCTGATCGCGTTTCTTGCGTGCGGTTTTCTGGTGGTGAGGGTCGATGCCAAGGGCATCGTGAAGACCAAAGACGATTCGTCGTCGCAGAGCCAAGACTCCGGTGAACAGCGTAGTTCGCCGCCTCCGAAACAGCAGGATTCTCCCCCCTCGTCTTCGCAGGACAGCCGCTCGTCGTCGGGCAACAGCGTCGGCAACTCGCGATCAGAGCAACGCGATTCCACGACCTCGGAGGACACCAGTCGGTCTTCATCGGAGCGAGGCGAACGAGACAGTAGTTCGAGTCTCTCTCGGCAGGTCGAGAGGCGAGACGAGCGCCGCGATCCCGAATACGAATACCGCAAGCACTATTACGATCCGTTCTTCTACCCGTACGACCGCCAGTTCTGGAGCTACTACCCCTATTACAACAGAGGTAGCGTGATCATCATTGACGACGCCTGGCGCAATCCGAGGCGAGCCTGGCGTCGAGAGTACAGCTACCGGTCTCCGGTCCCGGGATCTCTAGAGGAGGCGCTCGTTGACATCGAAGCGACATGGTGGGAACGCGAACCGGAGTTCCTCATGTGGCACGTCGACCCCGCGCGCAGCATTGACATCTTCTACCAAGGAGACTACTCCCACAGAGTCTCGCCTCGTGAGATGTATAAGCTCACGGAGGAGTCGTTGAGCCGCATCCGCACGACGGAGTTTCGCTTCACTTCGGTCGAGAGGGACGGGTACGAGGCCAGAGCGGCTGCAAAGCATGTCTTCGACGGCCCGGACGGCAAACGCAGGACGACCAGGCTGGTATACTACCTTTCCAGGGAACGAAACAGGTGGATCATCACCCAGTTGGACTTCAGCAAGACAGACTACGGCTCTCCGAAGTGCTTCATAGCCACTGCCGCGTACGGTACGGACATGGAAGAGGATGTGCTGACGCTCCGGCAGTTCCGGGACCGCTACCTGATGACAAGCCCTGCGGGGAGAGACCTGGTGAACGCTTACTATGAGATCAGCCCGCCGATAGCCGACGGCATCAGGGAGAGCAAAGCAGCTCGCGCAGTGATCCGTTCACTATTGCTGCCAATCGTTCAGACCTGCAAAGTACTCGTGGGTGACTGACTGAAACACGCAGACACAGGATCTTCGGCTTCCCGGGCATACTTTGTGAGGCGGACAGTAGCTCCATCGTCTGCCGGCATGAACTGGATCTCGTCGGCCAGCAATCTCAGCTTCTGAAAAGTGCCTGCCGACGCGGCACCGACCAGCCATTGCCGGTTCGCGGGTGGCGTGAAGCAGCACGCGGGATCGCAGATGTCCACGGTCATGCAGTTGTCGCAGGTGTGGAGCTTGATGCAGAGACTACCTTGACCGTCGCCCTCTGCAGCCTGAATTGACGAGACGCAGACCTCGTGCACGGCTTCCTCGGCATCGCGAACCTCATCCCGACTCATCCCCAAGCCCACAGCCAAGCTGGATACGATCTTACGAAGGTGCGGCAGATAGATGCGGTTCTTCTTGATCCGGACTTCCGTGGTCATTGCGCCCCCCTCATCCATGATGCTGTCACAACCGCGTCTTGCACGGCCACATACATCTCAATAGACCCGATAGCACGGCTGGCGCCGCATTTGGTGGTGACGGGCCGAACAGCCGCTCGGATTCACACGGTCTGACGGCTCGCAGTCGCAGGACCGACTTTATCACCCAGGCTGGAGGCTGTCAAGGAAATGTGGGGGGCTGAACCATGATTTTTCTGCCACAAGTTTGGCGGCCGCAAATCCCTGGTCAGAGAGTGATCTCCGGTTATGCCGACCCGCGCACGATGCGAGGCTCCGACATCCGGGTTAACCGAACGGTCACAATATTTAGCGCATCCGTCTGCGGCTAAGATACGGTATGACGCATTGGCTAACGAAGCAGCAGACGGGCGGCAAACTGCCGTCAATCGCCCGACCGTGTGTACTTGATGACCATCAGCGCAACATCATCGTGCAGTTCTCCATCGGCATGACCGCGAATGCCTGCTTCCACCGCATCGACGATCTCCTGCGCGGTCCTCCCCGCGGCGTTGCAGAAGAGGGTCTGAAGTCCTTCCACTCCAAGGAATCGCCCCTCATTCCTGACATCGGTGGCACCGTCCGTATAGAGGAGAAGCGCGTCGCCAGGCTCGAACCCCGCCGTCTCCTCGCCGTACTCGTAGTCCGCAACGATGCCGAGTGCGGTGCCGGTGGTCACCAGCGGGTGGCATAGACCACGGTCTTCCCCCATAAGCATGGGAAGCTCGTGTCCGGCGTTGACGTAAGTCAGTTCCTTGCTCTCGGTATCCAGTACTCCGTAGAAGAGCGTGACGAACATCCGCCCGCCGATGTCCGCCCAGACGGCGCGATTTAGACGCCTCACCAGCTCCGCCGGGGTCGGGGCGTCGAGAGCGTAGGCCCGCAGCATATACTTGATCATGGCGGTATGCACGGCCGCGCTCAATCCCTTGCCAGAGATATCGGCGATGACGAAGCCGATGCGCGAAGGGGTCAGCCGGATCAGATCGTAGAAGTCACCGCCGATCTCAGACTCGGTCAGGGCGGCCTCATACCGGTCGGCGAACTCAAACCCGCCGATTCGGCGGGGGATCTGCGGCAGGAAGGACCTCTGCAGGGTATAGGCGATATGCCGCTCGCGCTCATAGGCTTGCGCGTTATGGACAGCGACCGCGGCCTGAACCGCCACCGCCTGCGCCATCGAGACCTGATCGTCCGAGAAGGGGCGCGAGGCGCCCGGCTCGTATGCGATGGCCACACCCATTACCTCGTCCTCGATGAGCATCGGAAGAGCCAGCAGCGACCTCACGTTGAACTTGACGGCCATCTCGGTCGGCACGAGATCGTCCTCGGGAGCGTTTCCGATGGCCAGCGGCTGCCCGGTAGCGACGATGTGTTTTGTCAGATCCAGGGCATCCTCAAGAGGCGTCTCCCACTTCGCGAAAACTTCGCCCTCCTCCTCAGACAGCCCGTAGGAGGTTGTCGGCCTCACCAGTCCATCTTCGATCAGCCAGATCGCCACCTTGCGGGTGCCGCAGACATCAGCCAAACTCGCCGCAATCAGCTCGAGTCTTTCGTCAACGCGAAGAGTCGCAACAAGCGCCTGGGATATGCGAAGAAGGATGTCGGCCCTTTTGGCAGAGATAAGTGCCTTGTCATGTTCGTCCTCGAGTTCCCTATACGAGGCTTCGAGACGCGATGCAGTGTGGTTCCACGAAGCTGCCAGCTCCTGAAGCTCATCGCCCGTCTCTATGGCAACGCGATGTCCCAGGTTGCCTGCGCCTATGAACTCGGCGCCCTCTCGGAGCAGCCTGAGCGGACGAGTGATCCGACGGCTCACGTAGGTGCTGAGCAGCGTGACAAGCAACACGGAGATAATCATCCATGCGAGAGCCATCGCCACCGCCCGATAAGGCGGTGTCATCGCTGGGGTCGCGGTTTCCTCTACGATGACTCCCCACCCAACTACCGGCAGCCGCCTGTAGACCGCCAGATAACGCTTTCCCCAACGATCCCGATAGATCAGGTGTCCAGCCGCATCAGAAACCGGATCGCCCATCAGCCGACTTGCCGGAGGGAGGTGCATCAGGCTGTCTCCCACGGCAATATCCGGATACGATGGAGAAAACGCCACCGCCCGGCACGTGCCGTCCACGATGAGCACGCTTCTATCGGGCTGCGAGCCGAATCCATCGGCCAGTTCCTGGAGCAAGCGCAGACTGACCACACAGGCAACAGCACCAACGGGGGTTTCTCCCGATGATCCGATGGGAGACATGATCAGTGCGAGCGCCTCGCTAGCAGGGGTGTAGTGGACGCTACTGACGAAGATGCCGCCCTTTGCGGCTTCGACGAAGCCTTTCTGAACCAAGGACCGGGGCGGCTCCCACTCCTGATCCGAGGCTGAGACGGCAGCAAACACTTCTCGGGGCGAATAGTACACGCTCATGCTGCGCAGGAACGACATCCGCGCGAGAGACCGGTTCATGACAAGAATCTGCCCGGGCCTGTCCCGCTCGCCGAAGACCCTATCGCGGCCTACGCCAGTCAGGAACGAGTCGAGATCGTCTATAAAATCGAGGGCCTGCTGAGAAACAGTCTCCTCCAGGGCGCCAAGCGCCGAGAGGGCCTCAGCTTGCTGTTCCTGTATGCTCATCAGAATCAGGGCAGTGGACACGAATATGGAAGGCGCGAGCACGGCCAGCAGCAATATGACCAGCAGCTTCCTTCTCAGACTCGACTTCGGACGTCCTTCGGCCATGAGAGCAACTCCGCGCGTATTGTCACTGTCCAGACACAGGCCGCGCTGCAACCATCCTGCGTCTACAGTTATACCCAACAATGCCCGACTTTAGCAAGCGAGCAGAAGAGTGAAGACGCAAATGGGTCCGGCGCGGTTCGCGCCGGACCCATTTGATTCGTCAACGAAATGAACCTGCCGATACGGTCGCAGGCGGCCTCTCAGCCTTGGGGTTCAACCGGACTATCCTGAGCCAGCTTGACGGCCTTATAGCCGCCCTCCTTCCGATGGCCCTGGTAGAAGAACAGGAAGACGACGGCCGCAATGGCCGGCAGGATGGCCACCGCCTGCAGACAGCCGGAGGTCCCTCGGCCTTCGAAGAGCCAACCGAATATCGGCTGGGCGAAACCAGCGGACGCCATACCGGCAGCACCCATCAGACCCATGGCCAACGCGCCGCCTTCAGGCCAGCGCTCCGATGTGTATCCGAGCATTGTCGGCCAGTAATAGCATACGCCGACGGAGAAGACCGTGGCAGCCAGAAACGCCATGGCAGGCCCCTGGGCTACGCTCAACGCCAGCAGGCCCAGCACCGAGATGACAGATGAGAGGAGCAAGAGGCCGATGGGTTTCAGCTTGTGAACGACCGGGCCGGCGAATACCCGGCCGATCAGCATCACGAAGCTGATCCAGCCGAGAACAAGAGTACCCACCTTGACCCCCGACTCCTTCAACATCTCAGAGATCCACTGGTTGGTGCCCAACTCGGTAAATGCCGTGAGCCACATGCAGACCCAGAATACCAGGAACAGCGAGAACACCGACTTCCACATCTTCCCGGTGGAGACGCCGGACTGCACGCGCTCGGTCGGCGGGAGTTTCAATTTGATGAACATTGCGCCGTACACCAGCGTGGGGATGAACAGGACGCCCGTCTTGTACTCCCAGTGGTTGAGGGCGCTGACCTGGGTCATAAGGTAGGCAATGACCGTTCCGATCACGATCCCTCCGGGCCACCACGCGTGCAGGGCGTTCAACTTGGCCGTCTTGTTGTCCGGATACAGCGTGACGACCAGCGGATTCACCGCACCCTCAATGAACCCATTTCCGAGTCCGATAAGCAGGGTGCCAACCGCCAGCATCATGATGCTGTTCGCGAAAACAGTTCCCGCAATGCCCGCCATATGAAGAATCCAAGCGAACACCAGGAGAGACTTCATGCCCAGCCAGTCGCAGACGATGCCACTGAAGGCGATGGCGATCGTGAATCCCCAGAACGCGCCGGTGATGGCCCAGCCGATGTCTGCCGGTTTGGCGTGAAATGTGGCCATGAAATCGCCCAGGGTATCGCCACGGATGCCAAATGCGATCGCGCTGACCACGAGAGCCATGCAACTTGCCGTGAACAACTCGCCGCGATGGCTGTAAGCGGAGTCGGAAGCACTAGCGCCTCTACTCAAATCCCTACCTCCCTTAACGAGATGTCTGACCGGAACGACAGTCGAGTCGCGACCGCACCGCCGTCCCACCTTCCTCATTCGCCGACCATATTCTCTGCAGAAACCGTTATGTCCTCCTTCGCTGCACGGGCAAATGCCCCACCCCGTATCGCGGGCAGCCCTATCCCAAGCCTCGTGCCGTCCTAGACCTACAACTATCCAAGCGAGCAACCTCGCAATAATACTTGACTAATCAGGCAAGCGCTGGTATAATATGCGGTAGTGCTGTAGTCGGGCAGGCACGATCATTCGACGCACACGGCATATGGCCGACCGGGCAACCGGTCAAGCCGTCCTCCACCTTGGCGCCGGATGACCGTACCTCTTGATCGAGCGCAGCTTGTATATCTGTCGGACACGGAGGTCTCACGTACAGGATGTGGCCATTCACAGCAACTGCCGCACCACAGCAGTTGCCGCTTGTCGTGCCTACAAGCGATCGGCCTCAAAGGGCCGGGAAACCATTCTCACGATGATTTCAGGGGGCCATTGACATGGAGATTGTGGTAACGCAGAGCAAGCCGAACGTGGTGAAGGTTGCCGGGGAAGTTGACCTCACGACCAGCGCGAAGTTCCGCGCCGCTCTGGACCATGCCGTGAGCGAATCGCCCGACGGCGTGATCGTGGACCTTTCGGACGTGACCTACCTCGACAGCACAGGCATTCACACGATCCTTGTGGTATACCGCCGACTTCAGGACCAGGGAGGGCGCCTCTCACTGGTCGTCGAACGGCCGAATGTCAAGAAGGTGCTGGAGATTCTGCACATGGACAGACTTGCGGGCCTGGAAATCTGCGGCGACGTGATCTCGGCCGAGCAAGCAGTTGCGGCGATCGGGAATTGAAAGCCATCGCGCGGCTCGACGGTCCGAGCCCTATTCCGCGCAGCGGGCGATGCGCGACGCCCGTTCGCGTGATTCCTCCTGAGCCCTTGCTCATCCGACCCTCTCTTGCTGCTTGACTTTCTTCAGCCCGAGGTCTATTCTAGCAACATGATCGCATGCGAGGGTCGCCAGCGCCCTGCTCGCGACCGCTTCAGCATCCGGGTTGCCCCAGACGGACAGGCATCCGGCTCATCACAGACCCGCGCCGACCGGAGGACCTATGCAGATCACCATTCGCAGGACGTCGCCCCTCGCGGCAATCGCCGTTCTGATGTGCCTCACACTACCCACACCCGCAGCTGTCGCCGACGACTCTGCGTCGCTTCGGCGGGCGGTCGAGACAGCAGTAGCCAAGGTGAAGCCCGCCCTCGTAAAGATCAGCGTCGTCACTGTAGACTACGACCAGGGCCGGGAGATAAAGTACGAGAGTGTCGGCAGCGGGGTAATCATATCGAAGCAAGGGCATGTTATCACAAATCACCATGTGGCCGCCGACGCCAGGCTGCTCACCTGCACCCTGGCCGACAAGTCGGAGATTGACGCCGAACTCGTGGGAACCGACGCACTGTCGGACATCGCCGTGATCAGGCTGAAACCAGCGGAGAGGACGACATTCACTGCCGCCAGTTTCGGAGACTCGTCCACCCTCAAGGTTGGAGACAGGGTATTCGCGATGGGAAGCCCCCTGGCTTTCTCTCAGTCCGTCACGATGGGAGTGGTAAGCAACACCGAACTGGTCATACCTGAACAACTCGGTTCGTGGTTTGATCTCGTGCTGGACGGGGAGAGCGTCGGCTCGCTCGTTCGCTGGATCGCCCATGATGCCGCGATATTCCCCGGGAACTCCGGCGGGCCGCTCGTCAACGCGACGGGTGAGATCGTGGGCATCAACGAAGTAGACCTCGGGCTCAGCGGAGCCATCCCCGGCAACCTGGCGAGGGAAGTCGCCGATCAGATCATCAAGCATGGCAAGGTCAGGAGAAGCTGGTTCGGGCTGATGACACAACCTCTCCTGAAATCGTCCGAGAGAAAAGAGGGTGTACTAATCGGCGGAACGGTGGACGGTTCTCCTGCCGAGAAGGCCGGGTTCAGAGCGGGCGACATACTTCTGAGAATCGCCGGCAAACCCTGCACCGTGGCGTTCCAGGAAGAGGTGCCGATCTTCAACCACTTTCTGATGTCCCTTCCCGCCGACAAGGAAGTCGAGGCGATCGTGCTTCGTGACGGAAGGAACGTGCACCTCAAGGTCACACCTGTTGACCGTGAGGACGCAATGGCCAAGCCGAGGGAGTTCAAGGATTGGGGTCTGTGTGCCAGCAACATCACGTTCTTCAAGGCGAAGGAGATGAAGCGCCCCGGGAAGAGCGGGGTGCTCGTCTCCAGCGTCGGGCCGGGAGGCCCGGCAGGCAACGCGAAGCCGGCGATCATCGAACAGGACATCATCGTCAGAATCGGTGACAAACCTGTGGCCAATCTGCAGGACTTCCACGCCGCTACTAAGGAGATAACAGAGAATGCTGACGCCCCGGTCCTGACTATCGTGACGTTTGAGCGCGGCTCCGACCAGTACCTGACTGCGGTGAAGGTCGGTCGGCAGGACCTGAGAGACCCCGGCCTCGAAGTCAAGAAGGCATGGCTGCCAGCGGCGACTCAGGTGCTCACCCGAGACATCGCCGAGGCGCTGGGCATGAAGGACCGCACTGGCGTCAGGGTAACTCAAGTATACTCGAACAGCACCGCCGAGAAGGCGGGCCTGAAGGTGGGCGACATCATTTTGAGTCTCGACGGCACCCCGATTCCCGCCGCCCAGCCGGAGGACCTCGATGTATTCCCGGCCATGGTTCGTCAGTACCGCATCGGAACGACAGCCGATCTCGGAGTCCTCCGGGGCGGCGCTGAGATGACGATCCCCGTGGAACTCGTGACTTCGCCCCAACTCGTGCGTGAGATGCAAAAGTACCGAAACGACGACCTCGAGCTCACGGTCAGAGACATCAGCTTCTTCGATAGAGTTTCGAAGCAGTGGCCGGAGACCCAGACCGGCGTAATCCTTGACTCGGTCACCGGCGGCGGCTGGGCATCCCTGGGCGGGCTGTCCGTGGGCAGCCTGGTCGTCGGAGTGGACGGCAAACCCGTGGCGGACGTGAAGGCATTCGAGGCGGAGATCGCAGGTATTGCCGAGCGGAAGCCCAAGAGCATCATCTTCAGCGTGAGGTCCGGCATATCGGACTCCTTCGTAGAGCTGCGGCCGGCATGGCCGCAGGACTGATTCGACATCCCCGCCCGGTGGCGGCATTTCGAAAGGAGACGCAGTAATGACACGGATTGGCAAGGTATCGGCAGTTGTCTTGTTGGCGGCGATCATTGCAGTTGCCGCCGCCCCTGTTTCCGCGGATGAGATCGCGCAGAGCGGCAGGCAGATCGTGAGCAAGTGGCAGGATGCGATCGTGACAGTCCAGCTTGTCGTGAAAACGACCGCGAGCTACGAGGGCGAGCAGGCACCCCCGCAGGAGGACAAGGTCGAGGCGAACGGGCTTCTGATTGACCCGTCGGGGCTGGTGGTAACGCCTCTCTCTGAGATCAGCCCCGAGGAGTCCATGGCGGACTACCTGGGCGGCGAGGCGGAAAAGTACCAGGTCACCACCGAGATCACTGAGGTGAAGATACGAATGGGCGACTCCAAGGAGATTCCCGCCGCAGTGATGATCAGGGACAAGGAGCTCGATCTTGCCTTCATAAGGCCCCTGACCAAGATGGCCACTAACGTGTTGGCGGTTGACCTTTCGAAGGGATCCAAGCCCGAGTTGCTTGACCCGGTGATCGCGCTCTCGAGGCAGGGAGTGGCGGTCAACCGCGCGGTGGCGGCTTCGCTCGACCGCATCGAGACAATCGTCGAGAAGCCGAGGTTCTTCGCGGTACCCGATCAGGGACTCGACATGGGCTCCAGCATATTTGCCCTGGACGGCAGTTTCATAGGGCTGACGGTCATGAGACAGCTTTCATCCGCAGCCGGCGGAAGCAACTGGTACAGCAATTCCGCGCAGATCATCGTGACGGCCGCGGATCTAGCCGAGGCCGCCAAGCAGGCACCATAGTTCGGCAACGGCCAACCTGATGCAAGAACGGCCCTCGATCCTCCAGACGGACGAGGGCCGTTGCTGCTAAGTATACCAGACGGCAGGCTAAGTCAGCAGCTTCTTTGCCGCCTCGAGCTGCTGCAGAATCTCCTCCCTGCCCGTCGAGCCGTAGACGCCCCTGGCCGCAACACTGCTCTCGACCGATGAGACGGCATCGGTGCTGTCGAACTGATCCGAAAACCGGTTCAGTTCCTCCAGCGACAGGTTCTCGAACGATCTCCCGCTCTCCAAGCAGTAGGCCACTAGTCGGCCCACGATCTCGTGGGCCGAACGGAACGGCACCCCCCTGCGCACGAGATAGTCGGCGAGATCCACCGCGTTTGAGAAGTCAGCCTCAAGGGTCTGCTTCATGCGCTGGGTACGGAACTCAGTCGAGCCGATCACGAGGTCGAGCATCTTCAGGCAGTCGGAAACCGTGTCCGCCGCGTCGAAGATTGCCTCCTTGTCCTCCTGAAGGTCCTTATTATACGTTAGCGGAAGTCCCTTCAGCATAGTCAGCAGCGACATCAGATCGCCGTAGACCCGTCCGGTCTTGGCGCGGATCAGTTCCGGAACGTCGGGATTCTTCTTCTGAGGCATCAAGCTGCTGCCGGTCGCCATCGAATCGTCGAGTTCCACGAAACCGAACTCGCGGGTGTTCCAGATGACGAGCTCCTCAGCAAAGCGAGACATATGCATTGACGTGATCGCACAGGCGCTCAGGAACTCGACGGCGAAGTCCCGCGCCGAGACGGCGTCCATGCTGTTCTCACTCACCTTGTTGAAACCGAGCATCTCGGCCACCCGATGCCGGTTCAGCGGGAAGGAGGTCCCGGCCATGGCACCCGATCCCAGCGGCATGACATCCGTGCGGGTGTAGCAGTCCTCGAAACGCCCCCGGTCGCGCTCGAACATCCACACGTAAGCGAGCAGGTGGTGCGCGAGCGGGACAGGCTGGGCGTGCTGCAGATGCGTATAACCCGGCATGATGTCGTCGAGATGATTCTCCGCGGCATCTATCAACGTCTTCTGGACGTTCTGGAGCGCGCGATCGAGCACCCTGATCTGAGCCTTGACGTACATGCGCAGGTCGAGAGCTACCTGATCGTTCCTGCTGCGCGCGGTATGAAGCTTGCCGGCGACTTCACCGATCCGCTCATGGAGGAGTTTCTCGATGTTCATGTGGATGTCCTCGGCCGAGATGTCGAACTCGACCTTCCCGGCGCGGATATCCACCTCGATTGCCTTCAGACCGTTCACGATGCTATGTGCATCCTCGGCGGGGATGATGCCGCACTCGCCAAGCATGGTGGCGTGCGCGATGCTCCCCTCGATGTCGAACTCCCAGAGCCGGGAGTCGAACCCGATGGATGCATTGAACCGATCGACATCCTTGGAAGTGGCCTTGCTGAACCGACCGCCCCAGAGCTTCGACATTGTCAGTCCTTCTTCATCAGCGACCAGTACATGCGCGACTGAAGGCCGTGAATCTTTACGGCTCCGGTCATCTCGCTCTGGTCGAACGTCTTGGTATCGAACGATGCCAGGTCCTCGGAGTAGAGCGCGAACTTGCTGCTTCGTCCCTCGACCTTCGCGCCGCCCTTGAAGAGCTGCAGGCGCACCGTGCCGGTCACGCGGTCCTGGATCCTGTTGATGAACGCTTCGAGGTCTTCTTTGAGCGGGTCGAACCAGAGCCCGGCATAGGCAAGCTCGCCCCACTTCTGGTCGACCATCGTCTTGAACTGCCGCTCGTCCTTGGTGCAGACGAGGCTCTCCAGCGCCTTGTGGGCCATGATGAGGATCACCGCCGCCGGGCACTCGTAGTTCTCCCGGACCTTCAGGCCGAGCATCCGGTCCTCCATGACGTCCACGCGCCCCACCCCGTTCCGGCCGGCGATCTCATGAGCTGCCTTGACGAGTCCGACGGGGTCCATGGCCTTGCCATTGACAGCCACCGGCGAGCCCTTGTCAAAGGTGAACTCGACCACTTCGGGCTCGGCACGGCTGTCCGCAAGGCTCTTCGTCCAGGTGAAAATCTCCTCCGGCGGAGTATAGTTCGGCTCCTCGAGGTGTCCACCCTCGATCGAGCGACCCCACAGGTTCTCGTCGATGCTCCAGATCTTCTCGACGGTCTGCGCGATCGGAACGCCGTGCTCCCTGGCGTACTCGATCTCCTCGGTGCGGGTGTAGTTGTGCTCCCGCATCGGGGCTATGATCGGCAGGTCGGGGCACATCGTGCGCCACACGAACTCGAACCGGAGTTGGTCGTTGCCCTTGCCGGTGCATCCGTGGCAGAAGGCGTCCGCACCGACCTTCCGGGCTATCTGGGCGCTCTTGACGGCGATCAGCGGCCGCGCGATAGACGTGCTCAGCGGATAGCCCTGGTAGTCGCCGTTAGCCTTTACAGACGGGAAGCAGTAGTCCGTCACGAACTCGGCCCTGGCATCAATGGTGTAATGCTCAGTGCCCAGTGCGGCGGCGCGCTCCTCTGCTTGCTTGATGTCATCAGGCGGCTGACCGACATCCGCCGTGACAGTGACGATATGGTCGAATCCGTAGTCCTCCTTCATCATCGGTATGCAGACCGACGTGTCGAGTCCCCCGGAATATGCGAGTACAACCTTCTTCATTGTTCTTTCCTCTCCGCTACATCACCAAGGCCATGACCGCCTTCTGCGCGTGGAGGCGGTTCTCCGCCTGGTCAAAAACGACCGAGTGCGGCCCGTCAATCACCTCGTCGGTGATCTCCTCGCCCCGATGCGCGGGCAGGCAGTGCAGGACTATCACATCGCCCTTCGCCGAGTCAACGAGCGCCTGGTTAACCTGATACGGCCGGAAGATCGAGAGGCGCACCTCGCGTTCCGCCTCCTGCCCCATACTCGTCCACACATCGGTATAGATCACGTCGGCATCCCTCGCCGACTCAACCGGATCAGTTGTGATAACGATCGCGGCGCCGGTCTCCTCCGCATCGCGTTTCGCGGAGAGATGAACCGCCGTGTCCGGCTCATATCCCTCGGGGCTGCCGACTGCGAAGTTGGCGCCGAGCTTCGCCGCAAGGAGCATGAGGCTGTGACATGTGTTGCTGCTGCCATCGCCGATGTACGCCACCTTGAGACCCTTTAGCTCGCCCTTCTTCTCGTATATTGTAAGAAAATCGGCCAGCGCCTGGCAAGGGTGCTCCAGGTCGGAGAGGCCGTTGATCACCGGTATGTCGGCATGCTTAGCCAGGTCCACGACCGTTTGGTGCGAGAACACCCGCGCCATGATGCCCTGCACCATCCGCTCGAGGTTTCGAGCCGCATCGGGGATGCTCTCCCGCGTGCCGAGCTGAATGTCGGACGGCTGGATGTAAATCGCGTGACCGCCGAGCTGAGTCATCCCTGTTTCGAAGCTCACCCTGGTCCGCAGGGACGGCTTTTCGAATATCATCGCGAGCGTCTTGCCAGGAAGGACCGGGTTGTCCGCCTGATACCGAAGCGACCGGCTTTTGAGCGCCTTCGCGACCTCGAAGGTCTTCCAGACTTCGGTGACGTTGAGATCCCGTATGGAGAGCAGGTCACGACCGCGCATCTCTTCTGTCATCAGTTTGACGTCCATCTTGGTCTCAGTTTCCACATGCTCTCCACCTACCAGAATGTGTCGCGCTCTCTCGAGATCGGCACCGGCTTTGACCAGCGCAAGCGCCGCTGATTGTCCGGCATCTCGCAGAAGCCCGAGGAGTAGATGCTCGGTACCGATATAATCGCAGTTCAGCCGACGGGATTCCTCATACGTCAGATCAATGGCACGCTTGCAGGCGGCGGACAGCTGCATGTCGCTTCCTGTCCTCCCGCAGCCTCTCTTGACACCGCGTCTGACATCATTTCCGAGCTTCTCCAGATTCACGCCCAGTTGACTGAGTATGCGCGCTGCAGAGGAGTCCTTTCTACGCAGCATGCCGAGCAACAGGTGATCGGGTTCAACCGTGTCGCATCCGACCGATCCTGCCTCTTCCTGAGCATAGAACACGGCCTCCCGTGCCTTCGTTGTGAACCGCTGCCACATGATGTCTGTCCGCCCCCTCCGATCAGCCCTGCAGATACGCTGACTCGTTGCCGTTCGCCCGACCAAACGGCAGTCTTCCCGCCTGAAGATTGCGCAACTGATCGAGGATCGCGGGCTGATCAGCGCCGAGCCGATTCAGAACCGACGACGCCACGCCGCCGGTATCTCCGGCCAGACCAAGAAGCAGATGCTCCGTGCCGATCCATTCATCGTTGAGCCGACGGCCTTCGTTGAAGGCCTGGTCCACCGCTCGCTTCGCTTCCGTCGTCAACTGCATGTCATCGCCGATGTGGTCCGTACCCCGCGAAACGATCTTCATGACCTCGGATTTCAGGGTGCCGAGGTCAATGCCCAGACGCTCGAGCAGACTCGCCGCGACGCAGTCGTCCTCGCGGATGAGCGCGAGGAGCAGGTGCTCCGGACCCACGCTATTGTAGCCAAGCTTCTCGGCTTCCTGTTGGGCCAGGAAGATAGCCTTCCTGGCGTGCTGAGTGAGTTGTCTCCACATGCTGATGTTTCCTCCTGTAGAGAAATCGCTGAACTTCTACTTATCCAAGACCCCGCTCATAGTGCGAAGGGCGGAGTCAACATCGGACTTGGTCGCGATCAGCGGCGGCAGGAACCGGATGATACTACGGCCGATCGCATTGACGATGAGTCCATCCCGCAGACACTGTGCCGCGATCTCCGGGGCGTCGCCGCGGTTCATCTCCATCGCAAGCATCAGGCCAATGCCCCTTATCTCCCCTATATCGTCCCTCTTATCTCTTAGACGCATGAGCGCATCGCGGAAGTATGCGCCGACCTCCGCCGAGTTCTCTACGAGTCCCTCGTCCTCGATGGCCTGCACAGCGGCCAAGCCGGCAGCGCACGCGAGAGGATTGCCACCGAAGGTGGACGAGTGGTTCCCCGGGCGGAAGCCGGTGGCAACCTCGCCGGTTGCGAGACATGCGCCTATCGGGAACCCACCACCCAGGGTCTTCGCCAGGCTTATGATGTCGGGCTTGATGCCGTAGTGCTCGAAGCCGAACCACTTGCCGGTCCTCCCAAGTCCAGTCTGGATTTCATCCAGGATTAGCAGAAGACCCCGAGCATCGCAGATGCGTCTGATCGCCTGCATGTACTCCTGCGACGCCGGATGAACTCCGCTCTCGCCCTGTATCGGCTCGAGCATGACGGCGCAGGTGTTCTCCCCGATCGCGGACTCCAAGGCGGCGACGTCGTTGTACGGCACATACCTGAACCCGGGAACGAGCGGCTCAAAGCCTTGATGATACTTCGGCTGTCCCGTCGCGGTGACGGTTGTCAGGGTTCGACCGTGGAACGAGCCCTCGGTCGTGATGATCTCGAACTTCTCCGGGCCACGGTTCTCTTTCGACCACTTGCGCGCCAACTTGATGGCAGCCTCGTTCGCCTCAGCCCCGCTGTTGCAGAGGAAAGCCCTGCCCATGCCGGACAACTCGACAAGCTTCTTCGCCAGCGCCGGACCCTGCGGGACGTGATAGAGGTTCGAGACGTGCATGAGCGCGGCGGCCTGCTTGCAGATGGCATCGACCAGCGCGGGATGCGAGTGACCCAACCCGCAGACGGCGATCCCAGCGAGGAAGTCGAGGTACTCCATACCGTCGGCGTCCCAAACCCTCATGCCCTGCCCGCGGACGAAGACGACGGGCTGGCGCGCGATCGTGTTCATCAGGTAGTCGTCGCTCATTCGGATCACCGAACGGGTATCTATGTCGAGTCCGGGTTTCACCGCTGTTGGTCCTCTCCTGCCATGCTATCGCCTGTCGGCGAAGCACAGAAACGAAAAAAGGCAGAGTCGTGCTTCTGCCTTGTGTTACGCCGAATCGCCGTATTCTGTTGTCATGCAGATCGGCTTTTTCATGTCCATCCGCTCTGACATCCCGATTATGGCTCTATTCTACAGATGTTGCAGTCAAATGTCAACCTCAGCAGCTACCATAGTGCCGATACCTCTGTCCGTAAAGACCTCCATCAGGAGAGCATGAGGCAGCGTGCCGTCAATGACGTGCGCACGCTCGACGCCGCCCGCCAACGCGGTAACACATGCCTCGACCTTGGGTATCATCCCCGAGTCTACTACACCCGATGCGATAAGGCCGCGCGCTTCGTCAGGCGTCAGCGACGAGATCAGGCTGGACTTGTCCTGGAAATCCCGATAGATGCCGCGCACATCGGTAAGCATGATCAGCTTCGAGGCACTTAGCGCCGCCGCAAGCGTGCCGGCAACGTGGTCAGCGTTGATATTGTAGGACTCACCGTCCCGACCTACCGCGACCGACGATATGACGGGTATGTACGCCTCTCGGATCAGAGTCTGAACGATGCCGGTATTCATCTCGACTACGTCGCCGACGAACCCAAGGTCACCTTCTTCTGAGATAACCTTCTCTGCGACAAACAGGTCGGCATCCTTACCGCTCAGGCCGACTGCCTTGCCACCCTGCCGGTTGATCAGCGCGACGATGCCTTTGTTGGTCTTCCCGGCGAGCACCATCTCGACGATTTCCATCGTCTCGGCATCCGTAACGCGCAAACCGCCGACGAATGAGGACTCCTTGCCCATTTTCCTCATCATCTCGCTGATCTCCGGGCCACCACCGTGAACCAGCACTGGCCTCATACCGACGCAGTGCATGAGCACGATGTCGCGCATGACAGCTTCCTTCAACTCGGGGTTGACCATCGCATTGCCGCCATACTTGATGACTATCGTCTGCCCCGAATACCGCTGGATGTACGGCAGCGCCTGAACGAGAATCTCGGCCTGCTCGATGGCCTTTTCCATTGCAGCCTCCCGGAGGATGCGGAAGCACGGGAACCGAAGGAGGACACTGCGTCTCCAGTGAAGCCGTCTCCGTGATCTCCCTCTGCGTCCGTGTTTCCGTGCTCCGTCTTACGTATGGTATTCCGCGTTGATGCGGATATAGTCGTACGAGAAATCGCAGGTGAAGACCGTCGCCTCGCCAGGCCCACTGCCGATTCGCAGAGTCACAAGAATCTCCCGGCCACGCAGATAGTCGTGCGCCTGCGCCTCCGGGAAGTCGACCGGCTCTCCATCCTCGACCAGCATGATCGGACCGAAGTTCAGCCGCATCTCGGAGGGATCGAAATCAACCCCGGCGCGTCCGGCGGCCGCAAGCACCCTGCCCCAGTTCGGGTCACTGCCGAACACGGCGGTCTTGACAAGAGGTGAGTTGGCAACCGCCATCGCCACCTGACGGGCGTCTTGAAAGGATCGCGCACCCTCAACCCTGACCTCGATCAGCTTCGTCGCGCCCTCGCCATCGAGAGCGATCTGCTTCGCGAGACACACAGTAACCACATCGAGAGCATCCTGGAACTTCTTTAGTTCGGCACTCCCAGCGCCGAGCGGAGGATATCCGGCGGCGCCATTTGCCAGGATGATCACACTGTCATTCGTACTCCCGTCGCCGTCAACGGTCAGGCAGTTAAATGACTTCTCCACGGATTCGGACAGACATCCCTGCAGTATATCGGGCGACAGAGCAGCGTCCGTGGTGACAAACGCGAGCATGGTCGCCATGTTCGGGCAGATCATGCCGGCCCCCTTGGCCATTCCCGCGATTCGCACGATTCCGCCGGGAAGATCCAACTCCACGCACGCGGTCTTCGGCTTCGAATCGGTCGTCATGATCGCCCGGGCGGCCGATTCCCCTCCTGTGTCGCTCAGGGCCTCTTTCGCGGATGCCAGGCCCGCGAGGATGGAATCCATCGGCAGCCGCCGCCCGATGATGCCCGTCGAACAGACCAAGACGTCCTCCTCAGGCACTTCGAGAAGACTAGCCGTCTCCCTGGCCATCCGCAGAGCATCCGTGCGGCCGCCATCCCCGGTACAGGCGTTCGCATTGCCGCTGTTCGCGATGATTGCGCGCGCGGTTGCCCTCGGCAGGCGCGCCTGGTCAAGCAGCACCGGCGCGGCCTTCATCAGGTTAGTCGTGAACACCCCGGCGGCGGAAGCCGGATGCTCCGACACGATCAGCGCGAGATCGTCACCCTGTTCCTTTATGCCGGCTCGGACCCCTGCGGCAAGAAACCCCTTAGGAGCAGTCACCGAGCCCTCTGTCTGTCTGAAACTCATCGGGATCTCCCAAGCCAGAATGATAGCACACGGGTATCCGTTTGGCAAACACAAAGGGCCGGAGCAGAATGCTCCGGCCCGGAAAAACCAGTCAAATGCGCGTCCGAGCGCGGTCTGTCATCTGCGTGCGGCGACGAGCCAGGCCGCATAACGCGAGTTTACAAGATCGTCCACCCCGACTCCGCCCCGCGAACCGGACGCATGGATGAACATGCCGTTGCCCATATAGATACCGGTGTGGTCCACCACCGAACCCTTACAGGCGAAGTACAACCGATCGCCCGCCTGAAGCTGGTCAAAGGGCACTGCGGCGCCGACGTTAGCCTGATCGCGCGACACTCTCGGCAAGTTGATGCCGTGGCTCGCAAAGACGGCCTTTACAAAGCCCGAACAGTCCAGCCCGCTGAGAGAGTAACCACCCCAGACGTAGGGGATGCCGACGTACTTCATCGCGGTGTCAATGATCGCACCACCCGCGGTGTTGGCCTGCGTCTGGCTGCCCACGACCTGGTAATCGAGAAGACTGACGCATTTCTTCGCGATCCAGCCCGTGCTGCCGTTCGACATCAGCACGCCGTACCAGTCGCGGTTCTCGCCGATGACGGCAATGTAGGCGTCCTTCGGGCATGTGTAGTAGGTGGAGGATCTCGAACCGGGCGCGGACTTGATATCCGCCTTGGAGGCTGTGATCACTCCAACTCGCCCGATCGGCTTCTGGGGGCCGGAGGACTTCGTCTGAGTCTGAGCCTGGTACTGCTGAGACGCCGCCAGTTTCCCCGAGCCAGCCTTCGTTGCGCCGGTAGTCTCATGCTTCAGGCGCATGTCGTCCTGTGAGGCGGCCGGCGGGTCGAGCGTGACGTTGAGCGTCCGCTCCGGCGCGGCACCAACGCCAGCGGCGCAGGTGAGAATAAAGACCAGCGCAATCGCTCCGTGCAGTATGGAACTTCTCGTCATAAGTTGCCCCCAAACACGCCTGCCAAGTGATCATTCCCCGAATCAGCAAGCGCTAACCATACAAACGCGCTCCCTTCAGTCATTATCGGCTGGATGCCGCAGGAATGCAGCTCGCCGATTTGCGTGATCCACCGGAAATGCGGCGCCGCCGGGGAAAATGGCAGGCCGAATGTATTTGTATGGACGACGAAGACCCCTCACTGTGTTCCACTCGGGCCGGCCTCAGGTGAAACCGGCCCGGGATATGCGCTGTTAGCGCTTCGAGAACTGGAACGCGCGGCGGGCCCTCTTGAGACCGTATTTCTTGCGCTCCTTCACTCTCGGATCTCTCGTCAGGAAACCCTGGCGGCGAAGCACCTTCCGGAACTCGGGATCCGCCTCGAGCAGAGCTTTGGAGATGCCGTGGCGAATGGCCCCAGCCTGACCGGAGATACCTCCGCCCAGCACGTCGGCACGGATGTCGAACCGTCCGCCGGCCTCGACGGCGTCCAGAGGCTGCACAATCAGCATCTCAAGCGTCCGGCGGCCGAGATAATCGCCTGCGGTCCGACCGTTGATGGTGATAGTTCCCGTGCCGGGCGTGAGCCACACCTTCGCCGTGGCGTTCTTCCTGTGACCCGTAGCGTAGTATCTAGCTTCGTTTGCCACTACGATTTGTCCTCCAAGATCTCAAGCACTTCGGGCTGCTGGGCCGCATGGGGATGCTCAGCGCCCCTGTAGACCTTCAACTTTTTCAGCATGCTTGCGCCGAGCGAGTTGTGCGGGAGCATGCCCTTGACGACGCGCGTGATCAGGCCTTCGGGCTTGTCCTCCAGCATCTTGCCGTACGTCGTGCTGCGAATGCCACCCGGGTACTGGGTGTGCCGGTAAATCTTCGCCTCAGGCTTGCCGCGCCCGGTCAGCTTCACCTTGTCCGCGTTTATGATGATGACGTGGTCGCCGGTGTCAACGTGAGGGGTAAAGATCGGTTTGTGCTTACCGCGCAGAATTTTGGCCACCTGCGAGGCGAGACGACCCAGAGGCTTGCCCTCAGCGTCTACCACGTACCACTTTCTCTCGATTTCATTCGGCTTTGCCGTGTAGGTCCTCATATTGCCTTATCTCCTCAGTATTCCACCTTGGTGAGACAGAGCCCTTGCGGGGGAGCGATCACTCCCGCCGCCCGCCTGTCGCATGCTTCGATCATCGCCGGAAGACTCTCGATTCGCCGTTTGCCCTGCCCAACCTCGACAAGAGCGCCAACGATCGCTCTTGCCATGCCCCGCAGGAATGCATTGGCCTTGATCACAAACCGAATCGCGTCCCCTTGTCGCAGCGCCCCGACACCTATTACGCGCCTGACAGTGCTTTCTCCGATACGCATGGGCATACCGAATGAAGCGAAATCCCTCGTTCCGACTAACGCCTGCGCCGCTTCCTGCATCAGATCCACGTCGAGCGGCTTGGAGACCTGCCACGCGTACCGCCCAAGAATCGCGGCCGGTTCCTCCCGGCTCAGAACGGTGTACACGTAGGTCCGGGACAGCGCCGAGCGCCTGGCATGGAAACTCTCATCTACTTCGACACAGCGCCTTATGCACAAATCCGCAGGCATCCGGTCATTCAGCACACAAACCAAGTTGGCCGTCGGGATCGGTCCCGGCACCTTGAAACTGACCACCTGCCCGACTGCATGCACACCGGCGTCCGTCCTGCCCGCTCCGATGACTGAAACTCGCTCGCCGAAGACGGACGCTGCAGCGTACTCCAGCTCGCCCTGAACCGTGCGCACGGACGACTGCTTCTGAAACCCGAAAAAACCCGTTCCGTCGTACTCAATCGTTGCCTTGACGTTGCGCACCTACGCCTCGGATCAGTCGGCAGCAAGCTCCAGCTTGACCATCGGCGCGGCGTCACCCCTCCGGAAGCCGATCTTCGTGATGCGGGTGTATCCGCCCGGTTTGCCCGAGAACTTGGGGGCGACGGTATCGAACAGGACCTTCACCAGGCCCTCATCGTTCAGCACGCGGCGGGCGAGCCTTCGAGAGTGCAAGTCGTTGGTCTTGGCAACGGTTATGACTTTCTCGGCGACTGCGCGGACGTCTTTGGCCCTGGTCTCAGTGGTGCGAATCTCGCCCCGCTCGATTAGGGCGCGCACCAATCCCTTGAGCAGCGCTCTCCGCTGACCGCTCGGCAACCCGAATTTTCGTCCCGCAACTCTGTGTCGCATGATTACAATCCCTTTCCTGCAGTATCTTTAAGCGGAGGAGCCGGCCTCTGCGGGAACTTCGTCAGTTCCGGAGTCCGCCTCGACCACCTCTGCGGCGACGGTCTCCTGCGCCAATGCTTGTTCGTCCCCACCGCTCCTGAGGCTCAGACCCATCTGCTCCAGTTTCTCCTTGACCTCGTTCAGCGACTTTCGTCCGAAGTTTCTTATGCCCATCAGTTCGGGTTCGCTGATCTGCACGAGTTCACCGATTGTAAGGACATTGGCCTTCTTCAGACAGTTGTAGGTGCGCACCGAGAAATCGAGTTCCTCGATCCGGGCTTCCGGGGCTCTCATCTCGGAATCATCACCGTAGATATCGTCGCCGTCGAATGCGTCTCCGACCCCACCTCCGGCGAAGTCCATGAACAGCCGCACCTGCCTGTCGAGAATCCTCGAGGCCTCTCCGAGGGCCTCGATCGGGAGGATTGTGCCGTTGGTCCAGATCTCGAGCACCAGCCGATCGTAGTCCGACCTATGGCCGACACGGGTCGGCTCGACGATGAAGTTGGCCCTGGTCACGGGCGTGAAGGCTGCGCCGACCGGTATAACACCGATCGTGGGCTTCACCTTCTCCTGCTTCTCGGGCAGCACGTACCCCTTGCCGAGTTCGACAGTCATCTCCATTGAGAGGGATGCCTTCTCGTCGCTGATAGTGGCAATATATGCCTCGGGATTGACCACCTCGACTCCGGCCGGAGTGCGGATGTCGGCGCCGGTCACCTCGCCCGCGCCTTTGAGATCAATCCAGATCGTCTTCGGCTCCTTCGCCGATCCGTCACGCTCCACCCTCACATGGATATCTTTCAAATTCAGAATGAGTTCCGTTGTGTCCTCTTTGACCCCGGGTATGGTGGAAAACTCGTGCAACACGCCGTCAATCTTGACGGATGTGATGGCAGCCCCGGTTATCGAGGAGAGCAGCACCCGGCGCAGGGCGTTTCCGAGAGTGACGCCGAACCCTCTGTCGAGCGGCTCCATGTCGAACTTGCCGTAGTTATCCTTTTGCTGCAGCATCTCAATCCGAGGCACGATCTGTTCCATGATATCTTCTCCAATCCCCAGCAACTGGGACTAACATCTACTCTTCCGGTTCGCAACTCTAACGACCGAAGAGCCGCGGGACACGCATGTTGGTCCTGCGGCTGACGGTCTGCGTGAGTATCCACCGCTATCTCGAATAGAACTCCACGATCAGGGTCTCGTGAACGTCGGTGTCAATCTCCTGACGGGTCGGAACCCGGATGATGGCGCCTCGCCTGGCTTCCGCGTTCGATTCCATCCACTCCGGAGTCCGCGCACCCGACGATGATTCCAGAGACTGCACGACCGGCTGAATGCCTCTGCTAGCCTCCTTGACCTCGACGACGTCACCGGGCTTCAGCATATACGAAGCGGTGTTCACCTTGCGGCCGTTTACCGTGAAGTGCGCGTGGCTGACCAGTTCGCGGGCCTGCCTGCGCGACGAGGCGAAACCGAGGCGGTAGACCGCGTTGTCCAGCCGAAGCTCAAGCAGTTGCAGCAGAACCTCGCCGGTGATGCCTACCTGCCGCATGGCCTCGCGCATGTAGCCTCGGAACTGGCCTTCAGTGACGCCGTATATGCGGCGCAGTTTCTGCTTCTCTCGAAGCTGCACGCCGTATTCTTTCACCTTCCTCCTGATGGCCTGACCGTGCTGACCCGGCGCGTAAGGCCTCCGCTCGAAGGCGCACTTTCTCGTATAACAGCGATCGCCCTTCAAGAAGAGCTTCGCGCCCTCTCGGCGGCAGAGCCTGCATACGGATTCTGCTGTTGCTACCATTGTCCTCTATCTCCTGAGCTCTTATACTCTGCGTCTCTTCGGCGGCCTGCATCCGTTGTGCGGGATCGGCGTGACATCCTTGATGGTGCTGACATCAAGCCCTACGGCCTGGAGCGACCTGATGGCTGTCTCGCGACCGGAGCCGGGCCCCTTCACGAAGACGTCCACCCGCTTGAGCCCATGTTCCATCGCCTTGCGCGCCGCCGACTCGGCTGCCAACTGCGCCGCGAACGGAGTGCCCTTCCTGGACCCCTTGAAACCTACGGTGCCCGCGCTGGCCCAAGAGATGACTTCGCCCTTCACATCCGCTATAGAGATAACGGTGTTATTGAAGGTAGATTTGATGTGGGCGATGCCCTGCGCGATGTTCTTCTTCTCTTTCTGCTTGCCTCTAGCCGATACTTTCTTAGCCAATCGCAGGCCTCCTTACTTCTTTCTTCGGACGCCGACGGTCCGTCTCGGGCCTTTTCTGGTACGAGCGTTTGTGCTCGTGCGCTGGCCTCGAACAGGCAGGCCACGGCGATGTCGCAGCCCACGATACGATCCGATCTCCATCAGGCGGCGAATGTTCAACGACACCTGCCGTTTCAGATCACCTTCAACGCGATAGTCGCGGTCTATCGTCTCCCTGATCTTGCTGATCTCCGACTCCGTGAGATCGCGCACATGCGTTGACGGGGCGACCCCAATCTCAGCCAGTATCTTCCTGCTGCTGGTGAGGCCTATCCCGAAGATATACGTCAGTGCCGTTTCGATGTTCTTGTCACGAGGGAGATCGACTCCCGCAATTCTAGCCAAGGGTATTACCTCCGTTCAGCCCTGTCGCTGCTTGTGCTTAGGTTTGTCGCAAATGACCCGAACTACGCGTTCGCGCCGGACTATCTTGCACTTATCACAGATCTTCTTGACCGATGCTCTTACTTTCACTTCACTGCCTCCAGAATCAACGCGACGGCCTCTCGCCCGACATCAGGCGGCTCGGCATCTGCCGCGACAAATGTTGATTATAGCCGATATCGGCCTATCATGCAAGCCCCTCTCACGACGGCAACCACCCATCCGAGAGGGTGAGTATGTCCGGATCGGATTCCGTGACATGAACCGTGTGCTCAAAGTGAGCGGACAACCTCCGGTCTCGGGTTACGATCGTCCACCGATCCGAGAGACCCTCTACCTGATGGCCGCCCACGTTCACCATCGGCTCTATCGCGAGTGTCATGCCGCTCTCGAGCAAAGGCCCCCGCCCCGGCTTTCCGAAGTTCGGCACCTGTGGCTCCTCGTGAAGGTCCAGGCCGATACCATGACCTACCAGATCCCGCACGACGGAGTATCCGCGCGTCTCGGCATGATGCTGAATCGCGTACGATATATCGGTCAGCCTGTTGCCCGCACGAGCCTGGTCTATCCCCTGAAAGAGCGATTCTCGTGCGACCTCCAACAGCCTGGACGCCTCGGCGGATACCTCACCCACCGGGACCGTGATCGCGGCGTCTCCGTGATAACCATCAACGATAGCGCCGAGATCCACTCCCACTATATCGCCTTCATTCAGTACGCGGCGGCCCGGAATGCCGTGCACGACCTCTTCATTCACGGCTACGCACAGCGCCTTGGGATACCCGCGATATCCCTTGAACGAAGGGACGGCGCCTCTGATCCGCAAGAAGTCCTCAGCCAGATCGTCGAGATCGCCGGTGGTCGTCTTGCCCGGAACAACAGACTCTGCGAGCATCGAGAGAGCTGCAGCCACTATTCGACCGGCAACGCGCATTTTCTCGATCTCGGCGCTCGACTTGATAATGATCATATTCGGACAACCAGCTTCCGGGCCGAACCAGCATCGCCTATCAGCGTCTCGCGAGTTCCGCCTGGACCAGATCGAATATCTCTTCGACGGTGCCCGTCGCGGGGATCGCCGCAAGTATCCCGGCTCGATCGTAGTAGTCTATCAAAGGTTCTGTCTGTGCGCGGTAGACCTGAAGCCTGCGCGCTATAGCCTCGGGCTGATCGTCATCTCTCGTGATCAGACGACCCCCGCAGAGACCGCACTCGTCGCCGTCCACCGCACCGAAGGTCGCTCCGCAGCGCTCACACACTCGTCTGCCGCCGAGCCTCCGGATCACCTCGTCATCAGGCACTTCGAAACTGATCACCCGGTCAAGCCGCCCACCACTGTAGGAGAGGGCCACGTCCAGAGCCTCCGCCTGCGCGACTGTGCGCGGGAAGCCGTCGAGCATATACCCCTTGGCGTACTCCGGCAGGCCGAGCCTCTCCGCCACGATACCGATCACGACATCGTCCGGCACGAGTTCGCCTGCGTCCATATATGACTTTGCCCGAACTCCGAGTTCGGTGCCCTGCTTGACCGCCGCCCGCAACATGTCCCCGGTGGAAATGTGCGCTATACCGTATTCCTTTGCGATGAGAGCGGCCTGGGTGCCCTTGCCCGCCCCCGGAGGGCCCAGCAGTATCAGCTTCATTGCTACTTGATGAATCCTTCGTAGTGCCTCATCAGCAGATGAGACTCGATAGCCTGCATCGTCTCCAGCGCAACGCCGACGACGATCAACAGTGAAGTGCCACCGACCAGGTAGAAGGTCTGAATCCCAGTGATGTGGGGCGACCAGTACTGCATCAGGGCGATAACGGCGAGGAACACCGCGCCGGCGAGGGTGATTCTCGACATGACCCTGTCAAGGAACTCCAGGGTCGGCTTGCCCGGTCTGATGCCCGGAATGAAACTGCCGTACTTCTTCAGATTGTCCGCGACGTCGCTCACATTGAACGTTACGGCCGTGTAGAAATACGTGAAGAATATGATCAGACCGGCATACAGCAGCGCAGCAAATATGTTGTCTCCGGGGTTGGACCACTTGGCAAACTGCTGGATGAACAGACTGAAACCGGTCGTCCCCTGGAAGAACGTCGCCAGCGTCTGCGGCAGCAACTGCAGAGAGATAGCGAATATGATAGGGATGACTCCGGCGGAGTTGACCCTGAGCGGCAGGAACGAAGACGACCCACCGTAGACCTTCTGGCCGACAACACGCTTCACATGCTGGATCGGAATCTTTCTCTGCGCCTGCTGGATGATGACGATGCCCACGACAGTCGCGAGAAACAGAAGTCCCATACCGGCGACCCGCACGGGGGCATATGCACCGCCGCGCATCGCGTCCAGGGTGTTCCACAGCTGAGGCGGCAGGCTGGCAACGATGCCGGCAAAGATGATCATCGAAACGCCATTGCCGATGCCTCTGTCGGTGATCTGCTCGCCAACCCACATCAGGAAGGCCGTTCCCGCTGTAAGGGTCACCACGATCTGGATGAACGTCATCGGGTTGACATCCAGGATGCCCATGCCCATCAGCATCTTGTTCATCCCTGTCGCCTGGAAGGCGGCCAATACACCGGTCAGGTACCTTGTGTACTGGGAAATCTTCTTCCGCCCATGCTCGCCTTCCTTGGCCAGAGCCTCAAGGCTCGGGATGGCGATCGTCAGGAGCTGCATGATAATCGAAGCGTTGATGTACGGAGCGATCCCCATAGCGAAGATCGTATACTTCTTCAGAGCCCCGCCCGAGAACACATCGAGCATTCCGAGAACGCCGCCCTGCTCGAACAGCTTCGCCATGGCCTCTCTGTTGATTCCCGGCACCGGAATGTGCAGACCTAGAACGAAGACGGCGAACATCGCGAATACGAACAGAATTCGCTTTCTAAGGTCGGGAAGCTTGAAGGCTGCGATCAGTGATGCCAGCATGCTTTACAGTACCTCCGTAGTGCCACCCTGCGCCTTGATCTTCTCCTCGGCGCTCTTGCTGAAATGATGCGCTCGCACGGTAACGGCGCGGCCGATGTCGCCGCGGCCGAGAACTCGCAGACCGCACTTGAGTGACTTGACGACGCCCTTCTTGACGAGAAGATCGGGGGTTATGACCTCGTCTTCGATCTTCGCCAAGACATCGAGATTCACAACGGCGTATTCCTTCCTGAATATGTTGTTGAACCCACGGGTGTGCGGAACCCGGCGATGCAGAGGAGTCTGGCCGCCCTCGAATCCGACGCGTACCTTCGTCCTGGCCTTCTGGCCCTTGTGGCCCTTGGTCGCGGTCTTGCCGCGCCCCGACCCTATGCCTCGCCCCACTCGCTTTCGCTCTCGTACCGATCCCTCCGCGGGTCTGAGTTCACTGAGTTTCAAAATCTGCCTCCTGGATAGCTGGACTGGGTCGCGGGTCTGACTGCCGACCCAATAGGATATCAGTCTACCTGTTCGACTTCCAACATGTGCGTGATCTTACGGATCATTCCGCGTATCTGCGGGTTGTCCGGCTTGATGGTGGACGAGTTGAGCTTGCCCAGCCCGAGCGCCTTGACGGTCAGCTTCTGGGTCTTCTCATATCCGATCGGGCTCTTTCGCAGGGTGATCTTAAGCATTCTCTCCGCCCTCCGCAACTTCGACGACCGACTCCTCTTCCTCAACTGCAGGGGCCTCAGCAGTCTGGGCCATCGTCCTCAGCACGCCCCTGGGAAGAAGCTCCTCGATGGTCTTCCCTCTCATCCGAGCGACCTCCTCGGCCCTCTTCAGCTGTCGGAGCCCGTCCATGGTCGCATGGGCCGTGTTGATGGCATTCGGGGAGCCGAGTGACTTGCCGAGCACGTCACGGACACCCGCAACCTCGAGTATAGCCCTGACCGATCCACCAGCTACGACTCCGGTTCCCGGAGAGGCGGGCTTCATCAGCACGAGGGACGAACCGGCCTTTCCCTGAACCTGATGGGGAATGCTCGAACCGACGAAGGGGACCTCTACGAGGTTCTTCTTCGCATCTTCCATGCTTTTTCGCACGGCGTCCGGCACACTCCGCGCCTTGCCCAGGCCGATGCCGACGTGTCCGTTGTGATCCCCGACGACGGAGAGAACGCTCCAACTGAGGGTACGTCCACCCTTGTGGGTCTTCTGCACCTTGTTTGTGCGGATGACGCGCTCTTCGAGGTCGAGCATGTCTGCTTTGATCTTCGGCATAGAAATCCTCCTAGAACTCGAGACCGCCGGATCGGGCGGCTTCGGCGAGCGTCTTCACTCTGCCGTGGAAGATGTACCCACCGCGGTCGAAGACGACCTGCTTGATGCCCTTCTCCTGGGCACGCTTCGCCACCAGTTCGCCGACAGCCTTGGCTGCCTCGACGTTGCCGCCGCTCTTGATCTGTCCCTTGACTTCGGGATCGAGCGTCGAGGCGGACACGACGGTTCTGCCGTCCTCATCGTTCACGATTTGAGCATAGATGTTGTTCAGGCTGCGATAGACGTTCAGGCGGGGTCTATCGGGAGTACCCGAAACCTTCTTGCGGACACGAGAGTGTCTGGCCTGGCGCAATTCCTTTCGATTTGCCATGGATTCTGAGCCTCCCCCGACTAGACCTTGCCGCTCTTACCCGCCTTGCGGCGAACGACCTCGGTCGAGTATCTGATGCCTTTGCCCTTATAGGGCTCGGGCTTGCGTATCGCTCTGATTTCGGCGGCCTGCTGGCCGACGACCTGTTTGTCAATGCCGCGAACCTTGACGAGCGGCAGCCTGGTATTCGTCTCCTGGCCCACCTCGAACTCGATACCGGGTCTTGGCGTGACATCAACCGGATGAGAGTAGCCCACCTGTAGATTCAGGCTCGCACCGTTCATCTGCGCGCGGTAGCCCACCCCGTGAACTTCGAGCACCTTCTCGTAACCCTTGGTGACTCCCTCCACCATATTTGCGATTATGGTTCTGGTCAACCCGTGGAGCGACCTGTGCATCTTCTCTTCCGACGGGCGCTGGACGAGAACCTGACCATCCTCGATCTTCACGATCATGTCGGGATGGAAGCTCTTGGTCAGGGTGCCCTTCGGTCCCTTGATGGTGAGTTCACCCTCACCGATCTGCACGTCAACTCCGCCGGGAATAGGAATCGGCATCTGGCCTATTCTCGACATAGCTAAACCCTCCTACCAAACATAACAGAGAACCTCGCCGCCGACCCGCAGCTTTCGGGCCTCGCGGTCGGTAATGACACCCCGGGATGTGCTTATGATGGCGATTCCAAGGCCGCCCAACACTCGCGGAAGGTCCCCCTTCTTCGAGTAGACACGGAGCCCGGGCTTGCTGACGCGCTTCAGGTTCGTTATGACCTTCTCCTTGCGCGGGCCGTACTTCAGGGCGATCCTAATCCTGTTCTGCGACTTATCCTTCACCAGCTCGTGGCTCTTGATGAACCCTTCCGACTGGAGTATCGTGACGATCTCCGAGATGAGCCGGGACGCGGGCACTTCCACATAGTCGTGGCCCGCGGAGTTCGCATTGCGGATTCTGGTCAAGAGATCCGCAATCGGGTCTGTGACTGCCATGTATCTTCCTCCATGCGCCTGGGCACCAGGTCCGCGGCGATGATTCGCGCGTCCATGCCCGGTTCGCTCTTCCGACACGCCGAACATCGGCCGTCGGCGTCCCATGTTCTACCGGTTCAGTAGCCGATGTTTCGACACTACCAACCGGCGACAGGGACCTACCAGCTCGATTTGGTCACGCCGGGGATGAGTCCCTGGTGCGCCAGTTCCCTGAAACAAATCCTGCAGATGCCGAACTTCCGGATGAAACCGCGCGGCCGGCCGCAGAGTCTGCACCGGTTGTACCTACGAACCTTGAACTTCGGCGTCCGCTTGCATTTCTCGATGAGTGCCTGTTTCGCCAAGTGAACTCGTCTCCTTGCTGCTATTCCTCAGCCTTTTCCTTCTTGCGTTGCTCGATTATCTGCTGTGCCTGATGCGCCGGCACCTGCTCGTAGTGCGACGGCTCTATCTTGAATGTGCCGCGTCCCCTCGCGATGGAGCGCAAATCTATGGCGTATCTCTGCATCTCGGACTGCGGAACGGTGCCTCGGATACGCTGCTTCCCGCCGCCGATCTGCTCCATGCCCAAGATGCGACCCCGCTTGCCGTTCAGGTCTCCGATGATGTCGCCCATGAACTCCTCGGGCACGATGACTTCGACGTTGACGATCGGCTCGAGTAGGACCGGGCCGCATTTCTCCGCCGCCGCCTGGAAGGCCAGGATACCCGCCATCTTGAACGCCATTTCCGAGGAGTCCACCGTGTGAAACGAGCCGTCATAGACGATCGCTCGCACGTCTACAACCGGATAGCCCGCCAGGAAGCCTCGATCCATTGCCTCGCGAATGCCCTTCTCGACTGCAGGTATGTACTGGCGGGGTATGGAGCCGCCGACAACCTGATCAACAAACTCGAAGCCCTCACCCTTTTCGCGCGGCTGCAACTCGACCCACGCGTCGCCATACTGGCCCCGGCCGCCCGTCTGTTTCTTGTGCTTGCCCTGGGCCTTCGCACCCATCGTAATGGTTTCTCGATAGGGAATCCTGGGCAGGGCAGTCTCGACTTCGACTCCGAACTTCCTCTTCAGGCGATCTACGATAATGTCCACGTGCGTCTCGCCCATACCCGAGACGAGCGTCTCCGAAGTCTCGACCTCTCGGCGGTAATGGAACGTCGGATCCTCGTCAGCAAGCTTGGCGAGACCGGGACCGAGCTTGTCCTCATCCGTCTTGGTCTTGGCGAAGATCGCCACCGAGTAGATCGGCGCGGGAAACTCTATCGGTACATACTTGATCGGCCTGGCCTTGTCGCACAGAGTGTCGCCGGTAGACGTCTCCGCCAGCTTCGCGACTGCCGCGATGTCGCCGGCGTGGACCTCCGGCGTGGCTTCCTGGTTCTTGCCTCGCAGGAAGTAGACCTGTCCGACACGCTCCTCGGATCCCTTCGTCGAATTAAACACGTGCGAATCGGACTTGAGCACTCCGGAGTAGACCCTGAAGTACGTCAACTTGCCGACATACGGGTCCGCCAGTGTCTTGAAGACGAGCGACGAGTACGGCTCGGAATCGGCCGGTTTCCGCTCTTCCTCGGCGCCGGACTGCGGGTTGGTCCCCTTGGCCGCAGGCATGTCAGCCGGTGAAGGGAAGTTCTCCACTATCATATCCATCACACCCGAAGCCCCAATGTTCTTTGCAGCCGAACCGCAGAACACCGGAACGACCTTACCCGCCTTGACGCCGAGCATCAGACCGCGCGCGATCTCCTCGTTCGAGAGCGTCTCACCCTCGAGATACTTGTTGAGCAGATCGTCGTCATTCTCAGCCGCGGCCTCGATCAGCCCCTCGCGGCATCGCTGCACGGTGTCGGCCATATCGGCGGGGATCTCACCTGCAACAGCCTGCTTGCCGGCACCGGTCACCGCCTTCATGGAAACCAGATCCACATAGCCCTTGAAGCTGTCCTGCGAGCCGATCGGCAGCCAGACCGGGACGACTCGGTTGCCGAACCGCACCTTCATAGCATCGGCGACCGCGAAGAAATCAGCGTTCTCCCGTTCCATCTTGTTGACGAAGAAGGCCCTTGTGATTCCGCATTCATTTGCGAAATCCCAAGCCGTCTCGGTGCCGACCTCCACACCGGAAACCGCGCAGACGACGATAAGTGCGCTCTCAACAATCCTCATCGCGCCCTTCACGTCGCCGACGAAGTCGGCGTACCCGGGAGTGTCTATCAAATTGATCTTGGAGTTCTTCCACTCGCACGGCGCGAGAGAAGCGTTGATACTGATCTTGCGCTTGATCTCGTCCTGGTCATAGTCCGAAGCAGTTGACCCATCATCCACCTTGCCCAACCGGTCAACGGCACCGGCATCAAACAGAAGGGCCTCCGTGAGGGAGGTCTTGCCACATCCGCCGTGCCCGGCGAGCGCAATATTCCTGATGGATTCAGCCGTGTATGCCTTCACGTCGTGCTCCTTCTATCGCTCTCTGAAAGGCATGCCAATCGCCTTGAGCAGAGCGCGAGCCTCCTCGTCCGTCCGGGCCGTCGTCGTGATGATGACATCCATGCCCCGCACTTTGTCAACGCTATCGTAGTCAATCTCCGGAAAGATGAGTTGTTCCTTGAGTCCCATCGCGAAGTTCCCCCGACCGTCAAACGAGTCCGGGTTCACCCCGCCAAAGTCGCGGACTCTCGGCAGCGTGACGTTGACCAGCTTGTCGAGGAACTCGTACATGCGGGAACCGCGCAGGGTGACCTTCGTGCCAATGCGCATGCCCTCGCGAATCTTGAAGTTCGCGATTGACTTCTTCGCCCTGGTGATGACGGGCTTCTGCCCGGCAATCAGCGTAAGGTCGCGCACCGCTCCGTCCAGCAGCTTCGGGTCCTGAACCGCCTGACCGACGCCCATATTGATGACGACGCTTTGCACCCTCGGCGCCTGCATGACGCTAGTGTAGTTGAACTGCTTCACGAGCGCAGGGACGATTTCGTTCTTGTATCTGTCTTTGAGTCGTGCCACTTCTCAAGCCCCCTCAGATCTCATCCACATATTCTTTGCAGCGCTTGCACACGCGGGTATGCTTTCCCTCGACGCGCTCACTGCCGACGCGGGAAGCCTCGCCGCAACGCGGGCATATGAGCATGACCTTACCGATCGGCATCGGCGCCGGCTTGGTGATGCGACCGGTCTGGGTCTGCGGGGTAGCCCTGGTCTTCGAACTCTGCCTCGGCTTCTGATGCCTGGTCACCATGTTGATGCCGTCTATGATGACCTGTCCCTTCTCGGGAAGCGTCTGGATGACCTTGCCCTTGCTTCCTTTGTCCTTGCCGGCCAACACCTTGACCTGGTCGCCTTTTCTGATCCTTGTCTTCATCTCAGTTGCCTCGCCTAAAGTACCTCGGGCGCCAGCGAAATGATCTTCATGAAGTTCTTCTCACGAAGTTCCCTGGCTACCGGCCCGAATATCCGAGTGCCACGGGGCTCTCCGGCCTGGTTGATGACTACAGCCGCATTGTCGTCGAATCGCAGAGTAGAGCCGTCCGACCGGCGAAGCGGCTTCTTGGTGCGGACCACGACTGCCCTGATGACCTCGCCCTTTTTGACTCCCGCCCCAGGCGTCGCCGACTTCACGGTTCCCACGATCGTATCGCCGACGTCGGCGAACTGGTTGTTCGAACCCTTGAGCACTCTGATGCACATGATCTCTCTGGCGCCCGAGTTGTCGGCTGCTTTCACACGTGTATAGGGCTGTATCATTGCTCGTTACTCCTCTAAGACCGGCACAGAGGCGCGGCCACTACTTGGCTTTCTCTACGACACGAACGACTCTCCACCGCTTCTCGCGGCTGATAGGCCTCGTCTCCATGATCTCCACTAGATCGCCGAGCGCGGCCTGGTTGGACTCGTTGTGCGCCTTGAACTTCTTGGTGCGCCTCATGATCCGACCGTAGAGCGGATGGCGAATCCGTGACTCAATAGCGACGACGACGGTCATATCCATCTTATCACTTATGACTCGTCCGCTTCGGACCTTGCGTCTGCCTCTGACTTCATCCATGGTTATCATCGTCCTTTCGCCGCTTCGAGTTCTTTCTCCCGAAGGATGGTCAATATCCTCGCGATGTTCTTTCGTAGTTCGGAGATTCGCTTTGGGTTCTCCAACTGCTTCATCGCCGACTGCCGACGGGCCATGAACAGGCTCTTCCTTTCGTCCTGGAGCAGTCGCTCGAGATCGGTCGCGGAAGAGTGGCGAAGCTGTTCTCTATGCTGAGCTACTTTCATGAACCTCACCCAGATCCTTCTTCGTAACGAACTTGGTTGCAATCGGCAACTTGTGAGACGCAAGCCTCATGGCTTCCTTGGCCAGTTCCTCGTTTACTCCCGCCATTTCGAAGAGAACGCGGCCCGGCTTGATGACCGCAACCCAGACTTCGGGAGCGCCCTTGCCGGATCCCATTCTGGTTTCGGCCGGCTTCTTCGTTACTGACTTGTCCGGAAAGACGCGGATCCATATCTGGCCGCCTCTCTTGACGTGTCTCGTCATGGCAACTCTGGCGGCCTCTATCTGATTGCTGGTGAGCCAGCAGGATTCGAGCGCCTGCAGACCGAACTCGCCAAAATCTATGTTCGTCCCGCCCTTCGCCTTGCCGGCGCGCGAGCCTCGATGCATCTTGCGATGCTTGACCTTCTTGGGCATCAACATGTCTAGCTACCACCCTCCGTCTGGCCCTGTGACCCGCCCCTTCTGCCGCCGCCACGACCTCTCCCGGAACCGCCGCGCATGCCACCACCGCCACCACCGCGGCGCTCACCTCTCGGGTAGCGCGGCGGCATCGGCGGGCCCTCAGGGACACTGGGAGTGAGAAGATCGCGCTTCTCACCGGGCAGCACATCGCCCCGATAGATCCACACCTTGATGCCGATGTTGCCGTAGGTGGTTGCCGCCTCGGCGAATCCATAATCTATGTCTGCGCGCAGCGTATGCAGCGGAATCTTGCCCTGCTTGTCGGACTCACGGCGGGCGATCTCCGCTCCGCCGAGTCTTCCCGAACACTGAATCTTGATTCCCTTGGCGCCCATACGCATCGTCCGCTGGATTGACTGGCGCATCGCTCTTCGGAACGCGATCCGCTTCTCTATCTGCCCGGCGATATTCTCGGCGACGAGCTGGCCGTCAACCTCGGGCCGGCGGACCTCCTGCACGTTGACATGCACCTGCTTGCCGGTCATCTTCTCAAGAATGGCCCTCAGGTCGTCGACACCCTTGCCGCCTCGCCCTATGATAATGCCGGGGCGCGCGGTGTGCAGGGTCAGCTTCACGCGGTTTGCGGCGCGCTCTATCTCTATCCTGGAGATGGCGGCGGCAAACAGCGTCTTCTTGATGAACTTCCGCAGTTTGAAGTCTTCCACCAGAGCGTCCGCGAAACCCTTATCGGCGTACCACTTGCTGTCCCATTCTCTGATAACACCGATCCGAAAACCTATGGGATGAATCTTCTGACCCATAATATCTCCCCTTTACTCTTCCACCGCATCGGGAGTCGTTTCTCCCTGAGCCGCCGAAGCCTCGGTCTTCTTCTCCGCCTTCTTCTCCTTCGGCACGCGCTTTGGAGCGGCGGCCTTGGGAGCGGCAGGCTCGGTCTTTGCCCGCGCCGGCTTTCGACCCTTCGCCTTGGTCTTGGCCTTGGTCGCGGCGACCTCTTTCCTGAGAGCCTCATCCTCGGATACGAGCACCGTAATGTGGCTTGTCCTCTTCACGATGCGGTACGCGCGACCCATCGCCCGCGGCTGAATGCGCTTCAGCGTGGGCCCCTGGTCTACGTATGCGCCGGACAGCCGAAGTACGTCGCGATCCATGCTGTAGTTGTTCACCGCGTTTGCGACAGCCGACTCAACAAGCCTCTCGATGTACCGGGCGGCCCGGTTCGGTATGAACTTCAGCGTGGCGAGCGCATCCTGCGCGCTCTTCCCGCGTACTGTGTCCAACACCAATCGTGCTTTCCTCGGCGGCACCCTCAGGTAACGACCGATTGCCTTAGCATCCATTGCGTCCTCCAAACCTGCAACGGCAGGCAGTTACGGTAGTCGTCGGGCCTATCACAAGACCCGAGCGCGGCCTACCTCAGAGAGGTTGACCTCTCCGTATGCCCACTATGTCCTCTGAACGTCCTCGTCGCCGCAAACTCACCGAGCTTGTGCCCGACCATGTTCTCCGTGATGAAGATAGGCACGTGTTTCCTTCCATCGTGTATCGCGATGGTGTGCCCGATCATCATCGGGAAGATCGTGGATCGGCGAGACCAGGATTTGATGATCCGCTTCTCGCCCTTCGCGTTCATATCCTCGATCTTCTTCAGCAACTTGGCTTCAGCGTAGGGTCCTTTTTTCAGTGATCTAGCCACTTGGTTACGTCCTACTTCCTTCTCTTGACGATGAACTTGTCAGTCGTCTTGTTGCGCCTCGTCTTCCGGCCCTGAGCGATCTTGCCCCAAGGGGTCATCGGGCTCTTTCGACCTACAGGCGACTTGCCCTCACCACCGCCGTGGGGATGGTCCCTCGGGTTCATGACAACCCCGCGTACCGTCGGGCGAATCCCGAGGTGGCGAGATCTCCCGGCCTTGCCTAGCGCGATGTTCTCGTGCTCGACATTGCCGACCTGGCCTATGGTCGCGCGATTGGTCTGCAAAACGAGCCGCATCTCGGAGGACGGCAGTCTCACGAGACAGTACTTGCCCTCCTTCGCCATGAGCTGTGCTCCGGCGCCGGCGCTTCGCACGAGTTGACCGCCCTTGCCGGGCCTCAACTCGATGTTGTGAATGATCGTACCGACCGGAATGTTGTTCATCGGCAGCACGTTCCCGGGTTTGATGTCCGCGGCTTCGCCGGAGATAACATCATCGCCTACCTGCAGACCCAGCGGCGCGAGGATATACCTCTTCTCGCCGTCCGCATAGTTCAGCAGCGCGATCCTGGCCGACCGGTTGGGATCGTATTCTATGGTGGCCACCTTGGCCGGTATGTCCACCTTATCCCGTTTGAAGTCTATGATCCTGTACAGACGCTTGTGTCCCCCGCCTTTGTGGCGGCAGGTCACGCGCCCGCTGTTGTTACGACCGCCGGTCTTCTTCAGCGGTCTCGTTAGCGACTTCTCCGGTTCGCTGGCCGTTAGCTCCTCAAAGGACGAAACCGTGGCGTATCTTCTACCCGGTGATGTCGGTTTGAACTTCTTGATTGCCACTAGTGTCACATCCCTTCGAAAATGTCGAGGGTCTGTCCGGACTTCAGTGTGACGATCGCCTTCTTCCAGTCGGGCTTTCTACCCTCCGGATGACGACCGACTCTCCTAGTCTTCCCTCGAACCGTGACAGTGTTGACCTTGTCAACCTTCACGCTGAAGATCGCTTCTACTGCGTGAGCGATCTCAACCTTGTTTGCGTCCTTGCTGACGCGAAAAGTGTATTTGCCTGCTGCAGCCGAGTCAACGCTCTTTTCCGTTACCAGAGGCTTCTCGATGATCTCGTAAGGGCTCTTCATTTCGCATGAACCTCCTGGATCGTGTCCAGAGCGGCCTTGGTCACGACCACCTGATCCGCGTTGAGGAGATCGTAGGACGAAACCGACGGCGCTATTCGCACCTGCACCCAAGGTATGTTCCTGAGCGACTTGATCAGTGTCTGGTCCGGATCGCTGAGCACGAGCAGGGTCTTCCCGTTCGCGCCGATCTTCGTGAGAATCTCGGCGCACTTCCTCGTGCTGATGCTCTCGAGCGTCAACTGGTCCAGGACTATGATGGCCTTGTCCGCAGCCTTCGATGAGAACGCCGACCTCAGCGCGAGTCTCCGCATCTTCTTAGGGAGGTCAACGTCATGGCTTCTCGGATGCGGGCCGAAGACAACGCCGCCATGCCGGTAGTGCGGGGCGCGAATGCTGCCCTGCCTGGCGCGGCCGGTCCCCTTCTGGCGATACGGTTTTGCTCCACCACCGGCAACCTCCGCACGTGTCAAGGTATCGTGCGTGCCCTGCCGACACTTAGCGAGATGAGCAACGACGGCCTGATGCATCACAGGCACGTTGACCTCAATCCCGAAAAGCTGCGGCTTCAGATTCGTTTGCCCTACCTTGGTCCCCTCAGAGTCTACTATGTCCACTCTGGGCATGACTTGTCCTCCGTCTCACTACACTCCGAACCGGCGGGTCGCCTGCGGCTTCCCACAGTGCGCCGCCGGGATCGCTACATCTTGGCGACTATGACCAAACCCCCGTTTGCGCCGGGAACGGCACCCTTGATCAGGAGCAGGTTCTTCTCGGCGTCCGCGCGCACCACCGTCAGGCCACGGGTCGTAACGGTCTCTCCACCCATTCGGCCGGGCCGCTTGACGCCCTTGAAGGTGCGAGCTGCATCGGTTGCACCGCCGGACTGCGGCTTGCGGTGGATCATCGAGCCGTGAGTCATGTCCGCACCGTGGAAGTGCCATCTCTTTACGGCACCGGCGAACCCTTTGCCCTTAGACACACCGGTCACGCTGACCTTGTCTCCGGCGCCGAAGATATCCACCTTGTACTCCTGGCCGAGCGCCATATCGCCGGCGTCTTCCACGCGGAACTCCCGCAGATAACGCTTCGGTGCGACGCCTGCCTTTTTCAGGTGTCCGGCGGCGGGCTTCGTCAGGCGCTTTTCAGCGATATCACCAAAGCCGACCTGCACGGCTGTGTAACCGTCAGTCTGCTCTGTGCGTATCTGCGTGACTACAGCTGGGCCGGCTTCAATGACGGTCACGGGTACAACACTCCCGTCCTCGCTGAAGACCTGGGTCATTCCGACCTTCTTGCCGACTATGGAACTGACCATGTTCGTATCCCTTCTTACTTCCACGGGAGCGGTCACCCACGGCTGCCTCGACATTACAGCCGCCGTGCCTACCGTAAGCGCATCACTCCCGCAACTAGAGCTTGATCTCGATGTCTACGCCACTCGGCAGATCCAGCCGCATCAATGCGTCGATGGTCTTGGGACCCGGCTCGAGTATGTCTATGAGCCGTTTGTGCGTCCGCATCTCGAAGTGCTCCATGGACTCCTTGTCAATGTTCGGTGCCCTGTTCACACAAAAGATGTCCTTCTCAGTCGGCAAGAGCACCGGGCCGGAGATACGCGCACCCGTCCTGCGGGCCGTCTCTACGATCCGCTCCGCCGACTGATCCAGAATCCGATGGTCAAACGCCTTCAGCCGAATCCTGACCTTTTCCTTACGCATAGAACGATCCTCCGGTACTAAACCTACTCGATAACCGCGGAGACGACTCCCGCTCCCACGGTGTGGCCGCCCTCTCGGATCGCAAACCGCAGCCCCTCTTCCATCGCGATCGGCTGGATCAGCGTTCCCTCCAGCGAGACGTTGTCTCC